>NZ_AJQF01000342.1:0-8067 GCF_000261705.1 Bradyrhizobium genomosp. III
GGTCGCGGCCGAGCACGGCCAGCTGCTCCATCGCCGCCGGGCGATAGACGTCGAGCGAGGCCATCAGCACCTTGCGCTTGTCACGCTGGACCAGACGGCGGGCGAGCTTTGCAGTGGTGGTGGTTTTACCGGAGCCTTGCAGACCGACCATCATGATCGGCACCGGCGGCACGGAGTTGACGTCGATGGTCTGGCTTTCGGCCCCGAGTGTGTTGATCAGCTCGTCATGGACGATCTTGACGACCATCTGGCCGGGGGTGACCGACTTGACGACGGTCGCGCCGATCGCCTGCTCGCGCACGCGCTCGGTGAAGCTGCGAACCACCTCGAGCGCGACGTCGGCCTCCAGCAGCGCGCGGCGCACCTCGCGCATCGCGGCATCGACGTCCTTTTCGGTCAGCGCACCGCGCCCCGTCAGACGATCGAGAATTCCGCCAAGCCGTTCCGACAGATTGTCGAACAATGCCGTTGTCCTCTTTTACCTCTCCCCGCTCGCGGGGAGAGGTCGGATCGCCCTTGCGATCCGGGTGAGGGGGTACGGGACCGTCTACGCGCACCATGCGCGGAGAGAGCCCCTCACCCCGACCCTCTCCCCGCAAGAGCGGGGCGAGGGAGAAGAAAGTCCAAACACCTTTACGCCCGAGGGCGCACAGCGCTGTCGGGCGTTGACCTCCGGTCTCGAGGACCAGTCGGCGGGTCGAAAAGAAAGCCTTTCCGAGAAAGTGGCGGGGTTAAACGCCGCTCACGCCCAAAAGTCAAGGAAAGTTAGGGCGCCGGAATGTCTCTGCCAAGGTAACGTCTTGAAAATACGTCGCTTTCGACTGCAGGTTCCTTTTCCTTTTGCCTCGCCCATATAGAAGGTGATGACTTACCTCCGCCACCAGTCCTGAAGCCCGCCGTGCCGATCACCCGCCGCCGCCTGTTCGGACTGCTTGCCGGGGCAGGCGCCCTGGTCGGTGTCCCGTCCCTTTGGATGTCCCGCATGAAAACCTACGACGGTCCCGCCTCCGACCATTTCGACGGTCTGAACTTCTTCGATCCGGACGGCGCGCCGCCGAAATCGCTTCGGGAGGTGCTGCGTTGGCAGCTCGGCGGCAAGCGGCAGCGCGCCACCTGGCCCGACTGGGCGCCCAGCCCCCATGCCGACACGCCGCCGGCGCGGGTCGACGGCGACAAGGTGCGGTTCTCCTTCGTCGGGCATGCCAGCTGGCTGATCCAGACCGGCGGCCTCAACATTCTGGTCGACCCCGTCTGGTCGACGCGGGTCTCGCCGGTCGCCTGGGCCGGGCCGAAGCGGCACAACGATCCCGGCATCGCCTTCGAGAAGCTGCCGAAGATCGACGTCGTGCTGGTCTCGCACGGCCATTACGATCATCTCGACATCGCGACGCTGTCGCGGCTCACCAAGAATTTTGCTCCGCGCGTGGTGACCCCGCTCGGCAACGACGTGACGATGCGCAGCTGGGATTCCACGATCAAGGTTGAAGCCTTCGACTGGCATGACCGCGTCGACCTCGGCGGGGGCATCGCCGTGCACCTGGTGCCGACCCGGCACTGGACGGCGCGCGGCATGTTCGATCGCAACAAGGCGCTGTGGGCGAGTTTCGTGCTGGAGACGCCGGCCGGAAAAATCTACGTCGTCTGCGATTCCGGCTATGGCGATGGCCGGCATTTCCGCCGTGTCGCCGAGAAGCATGGGAAGCTGCGACTGGCGATTCTCCCCATCGGCGCCTACGAGCCGCGCTGGTTCATGCGCGACCAGCACATGAATCCGGAGGACGCGGTGAAGGCGCTACGCGATTGCGGCGCCGAGGCCGCGCTCGGGCATCATCACGGCACGTTCCAGCTCACGGATGAGGCGATCGACGCGCCGGCCAAGGCGCTGCTCGAGGCGCTGGATGCTGCGAAGATTCCGCAGGAGAAGTTCGTGGCGATGAAACCGGGGCAGGTGGTGGAGATTTAGGTCTCGCTGTCGTCCCGGACAAGCGAAGCGAAGCGGAGCGTAGATCCGGGACCCATACCCACAGGGAGTGGTTTGGCGAAGACTCGGAGTGGGAGAGTTGCCTCACACTCCTCCCTGTGGTTATGGGTCCCCGCCTTCGCGGGGACGACCACCGTTGTTTGGGCGGGCAGCGTGCCTCTTGCGGCCTACTGCCCCGCTTTGATCGCCCAGCTCACATTCACCGTCACCGACAGCGTTTCCTCGCCGGGCGCAACTGCGGCTTGCGGTGCTGCCATCGGCGCTGTTGCCATCCGCGACTTGAACAGCGGCACCGGGGCGCCGCCCTCGGACACGCTGAGCGGAGCGCCCAGCGTGACGCCGGTGGCCTTGGCGTAGATCTCGGCCTTGCGGCGCGCGTCCACGACCGCCTGCTCGCGCGCGTCGTCGAGCAGCTTCGAGGCCTGCGTCACCTCGAAGGAGATGTTGCCGATGTCGTTGGCGCCGGCGCCGACCAGCGTGTCGATGATGGTGGCGACCTTGGTCACGTCGCGAATTTTTACGGTGACACGGTTGCTGGCGCGGAAGCCGACCACCGGGGATGCGCCGGTGGATTTGTTCTGGCCGTATTGCGGCTGCAGCGACAGCCGCGAGGTCTGGTAATCCTTCTCGGCGATGCCGGCGCCCTTCAAAGCCAGCAGCACCTTGCCCATCGCGGCGTTGTTGGCATCGGATGCTTCCTTCGCTGTCTTGGCGTCGTTGGCGACGCCGGCGTCGATCTGCGCGAGATCGGGCGCCGCAGAAATGTTGGCTTCGCCGCTCACCGTAATGGCGGATGGAAAATCATCGGCAAGCGCGGGCGTTGTCAGCAGCGTGGCGGCGAAAACGGCGGCAAGGGACGTAGCAAGTACGGCAGTCTTTTTCATCGGTCTCACTTCAGTGGCACGAAAACGTTGATCACGAGCTTGTCCTCTGCCGTCTTGAGTGGATCGGTGAGGTATTCCTCGATGAAGGTGTCCTTGGCTTCCAGTCTCTTGTCGTCGAGGTGATTGGTGATCGCCTCGTAGGTGTTGTCCATGTTGTCGTAGGAACCGCGATGGACGAATTTCAGCACCTTGCCCTCCGGCGACTTGCCGATGCTCATGTCCTTGGCAAGGTTCTTGGGATCCTGCTCGACCGGGATCTCGGCAAGGAAGGTGAAGCCGGTATCGTCGGTCGAGGTGTAGACGATCATCGCATTGCCGGCATGCTTGATGCCCTGCTTGTCCAGGAGCGTATTCAGCGCCTTGAAAGCGTCGATCAGCGTGTCGAAGGCCGAGTCCCAATTGGCAGTGCCCTTGACCATCACGACCTTCTTCCCCTCGAGCGTGGTTTCCAGGCCGAACGGATCGGCGGTCTGCACCGGGGCAGGTGTTGCGGCCGCCGCCGGCGGCGGGGCCGTGGGGCTGGGTGAGGCACTGGCTGCGGGCGAGGGCGACGTTGTCGGGGCCGGCGACGCGCTGGCGGCAGGCGACGGCGCGGGTGAGGCCGTCGCCGATGGGGCAGGCGAGGCGCTCGCGGCCGGGGCGGGAGAAGCCGATGGGGCCGGCGAGGGACTTGCCGAGGCCGCCGGTGCCGGGCTCGGAGTTTGCGCCAGAACCTCGGGCAGGCCAAGCGACAAGGCCGCTGCCGGGATCAGCGCGGCCAGAGCAAGACGACGAAACCTCATCATTTTTATTCTCCCCAAGGCCTTAACCAAGGCCCTTCATCAGCAAGACCTTGCCCACCAAGGCCTAATCCGGCTTGAGCCCGGCCGCGCATCCCGGTTCGCGACGAACTTTCGCCGTTCTAACACGTGGGTGCCAAATTCGTCCCATGACAGATGCGTCATGGCAGTTCTCCTGGCAGTCCTCCTGGCGCCCGGCGGCAAATCACTGGCCAAGCCGCCAAGGATCGCCATATAAGACAGGCGAAATTCGGGAATTTTCATGAGCGCGCTGGCCAACCACGCATTTGCCAAGATGAACGGCATCGGCAACGAGATCGTCGTTGTCGACATGCGCGATTCCGCAGCAAAGGTGACGCCGGACGACGCCCGCGCGGTGGCGTCCGCGAACGGTGGCGTGGCCTACGACCAGCTCATGGTGCTGCAGAAGCCGCGGCTCGACGGCACCGAAGCCTTCATCCGCATCTACAACAGCGATGGCTCCGAGGCCGGTGCCTGCGGCAACGGCATGCGCTGTGTGGTGCGGCGCATCTTCGAGAAGAACGGGCAGACCGCCGCGACGTTCGAGACGGCGGCCGGCTTGCTCAATGCCTGGCAGGGCCCGGCGCCCGATCTCTACACCGTCGATATGGGCGCGCCGAAGTTCGGCTGGCAGGACATTCCGCTGGCGGAAGAGTTCCGCGATACCCGCTACATCGAATTGCAGATCGGGCCGATCGACAATCCCATCCTGCATTCGCCCTCCGTGTTGAGCATGGGCAATCCGCATGCGATTTTCTGGGTCGACGACGTCAACGCCTACGATCTCGAGCGTTTCGGTCCGCTGCTCGAAAACCACCCGATCTTCCCGGAGCGCGCCAACATCACGCTCGCCCATATCGTCGATGACAAGCACATCACGATCCGCACCTGGGAGCGCGGTGCCGGCCTGACCAGGGCCTGCGGCTCGGCGGCCTGCGCCACGGCCGTCGGTGCGGCCCGCCTGAAGCGGGCCGAGCGCAAGGTCGAGATCACGCTGCCCGGCGGCAAGCTCGGCATCGAATGGCGCGAACGCGACGATCACGTGCTGATGACGGGCACGGCGACCTTCGAATATGAGGGCAGATTCGATCCGGCGCTGTTTGCGCCGGCCGCCTGATGGCCGTCGACGTCGTCACCTTCGGCTGCCGCCTCAATGCTTTCGAGGCCGAAGTGATCCGCCGCGAGGCCGAGGGTGCTGGCCTTTCAGACACCATCGTCATCAACAGTTGCGCCGTCACCAACGAGGCGGTGGCGCAGGCGCGGCAATCGATCCGCAAACTGAAGCGCGAACGGCCCGAGGCGCGCATCGTCGTCACCGGTTGCGCGGCGCAGACGCAAGCTGCGATGTTCGCCGACATGACCGAGGTCGATCGCGTCGTCGGCAACGACGACAAGATGCGCCGCCAAGCCTGGCGCGAGGCCCGCGATGCCTTCGATCTCGGCGCCGGCGAGAAGATCGCCGTCAGCGACATCATGGCCGTGAGGGAGATGGCGCCGCATCTCATCGACGGCTATACGAGCGGCCTGCCGCGCGTGTTCGTGCAGGTGCAGAACGGCTGCGACCATCGCTGCACCTTCTGCATCATCCCCTATGGCCGCGGCAATTCGCGCTCGGTACCGATGGGCGCGGTGGTCGAGCAGGTGCGGACGCTGGCCGAGCGCGGCCATGCCGAGATCGTGCTGACCGGTGTCGATCTCACCAGCTACGGCACTGACCTTCCGGGCGCGCCGAAGCTCGGCATGCTGACGAAGCAGATCTTGCGGCATGTGCCGGAACTCAGGCGCCTGCGCATCTCCTCGATCGATTCGATCGAGGTGGATGCTGATCTGCTTGACGCCATCGCCGGCGATGCGCGGCTGATGCCGCATCTGCATCTGTCGCTGCAATCCGGCGACGACATGATCCTGAAGCGGATGAAGCGGCGGCATTCACGGCAGGACGCGATCGTGTTCTGCGAGCAGGTGCGCCGCCTGCGCCCCGATGTCCTGTTCGGTGCCGACATCATCGCGGGTTTCCCGACCGAGACGGAGGAGATGTTTTCGCGCTCGCTCGATCTGGTCGAGGAATGCGGCCTGACATTCCTGCACGTCTTCCCCTATTCACCTCGCCCCGGCACGCCGGCCGCACGGATGCCGCAGGTGGCGGGGCCGGCGATCAAGGAGCGCGCGAAGCGGCTGCGGGCAGCTGGCGAGATGGCGCTACGCAAGCGGCTGCAAGCCGAAATCGGTGCCACGCGCGATGTGCTGATCGAGAGTGAGGCGCAGGGCCGCACGGAGCATTACCTGCCGGTGGCGATCGCTGGCGAGCGGGTGGGAAGCGTGGTGTCGCTGCGGATCGTTGGCGGCGATGGTGAGCGACTGACTACTTAGTCGGGCTACGGCGAGTTGGACGCGCTATATCCCCAGCGTCGTCGCTGCGAACGCAGGGACCCATACCGCGTGATTTATCGGTTGCGGATGGTCGCAGTACCGAATTCCGAATCTTCGCCAAACGTCACCCTGTGGTTATGGGTCCCTGCGTTCGCAGGGACGAAACCGAGGGTGTGGATATGCCTGCCCAAAGAGCGCGCCCTACGACGCCCTGACCTGCCAGAAGCGCAGCGTCCGCTTTGCATTCTCCGGCGTCATCCGCGCAAAGTGCCCTTGCGCTCTTGCAAGATCGGCCGGCTTCATGGCGCCTGTGGCAAAGCGGCTTTCGAGCACGGCGGTTGTGGTCTCCCAGCTGAGCTGCGCCGCCTTGCACGGCACCAGCAAGCCGTCGTCGCGCAGGCTCTGCATCAGCGGGCGGATCACCTCGACGGTTGATCCGGACAATGCGGCCAGCGCCGCGGCGGTCTCTTCATAGCGCCGCTGCGCGGCGAAACCGAGCAGCGTCGCTTCGCTGAGCTGGCAGGTCGCCTTGAGCATTGCAATCGCCCGCTTGGCACCTTCGAAATCGCGGACGCCCGACATCTCGCGATCGACACCGACGGTGACGGCGGCGATCGCGCTCTGGATTTCCTCGAACAGATGCGGCGGCGCGCGCGACAGCAGGCGGGCACGCACGGCATCGCTGGCCGAGCGCAGCAACCGGCGACGCAGCTCCGACGGCAGGTCGACGCGGACGCCGACGCTGACGGCAAGTTCGGGATCGGCCTCGGCCTGCCCGATTATGACGGCGAATCCGTTTCCGGAGACGCGCGCGCCGGGATTGGCAGCGAGCCGCCGGTTGACGCTGGGATAGCGGCGCGCCAGAAGTGCGTCGGTGACGATTTCCTTCAACCACCAGCGGCCGGCGATCGCCAGCAGATGCGGCTCGCCCTTGGATGATGCGATCTTCACCAGCTCGCCGTCGTCGAGGCGGGCGGATTCCTGCAGCACGGGACCGGCGATGCGGATCTCGTTATTGCTGGCGAGGCGGCGGATTACCGAAGGCGGTGCCTGCGCGATCGGCGCCAGCTGCGCGCTGATCTCGGCGAGCGCGATGCGTGCGCCTATGTCGGCAAGGGCGCGAAGCTCGATGGTGCCGATCAGGCGCTCGAGCACCTCGTCGAACAGCGCGATCTGCTCGTCGTCGAAACTGCCGGCAGAGGAGAGGAACAGGTCGGTGACGCGCCGGGCCGTTTCCAGGCCCTTTTCCGCCGAGCCTGCGCGAATCGCGGATTCGACCTCTTCGATGATCGATAGCTCAGCCTTGGACATCACGCCTTGCTCGTCCTGAGCGGTTACAGAAGCTTGTTCTAAGCAACCGTCATCATTAGCGCCGAGCGCTGAACGTTTCGTAAACCATGGGCGGAAGGCGAGTGCCGACCCTCATCCTCAGGAGCCCGCAAAGCGGGCGTCTCGAAGGATGGCCGCGGGCGAGATGCGGGCCTTTCTTGGCGGCCTGCTCACCCTGAGGGTCTAAAAGATTATTCCCCGTTCCAGCCGCAGGCGCGGAGCTTTTCGTGCATGTGGGGCGGGGCCGGCGCCACGACGCGGACGGGCTCCTTGTTCCGGGAGATCGGCACCACGATCTCGCGGGAATGCAGATGCAGCTTTGGCTCGCCGAAACGCGGGCCGTTGCCGTAAATGTTATCGCCGAAGATCGGCCAGCCGGTCGCGGCCGAATGCACCCGCAATTGATGGGTCCGCCCGGTCACCGGTTCCATGGCCAGCCAGGTGAAACCGTCACCCCGGCCCATTACTTTCCAGTTCGTGATCGCCTTTTGTCCCTCAGGATCAGGCTTCTGCCACCAGCCCCGTTCGGCGTTGAGCCGGCCGAGCGGCATGTCGATGGTGCCCTCGTCCTCGGCGGGGCCGCCCTCGACCACGGTCCAGTAGGTCTTGCCGATCTTGCCATGCTTGAAGAGGAGGCCGAGCGAGGCCGTTGCCTTGCGGTGGCGGCCGAGCACGAGGCAGCCGGAGGTGTCCCTGTCCAGCC
>NZ_AJQF01000343.1:0-3938 GCF_000261705.1 Bradyrhizobium genomosp. III
GGCAGGCCGAAGCAGAGCGCGTCGAACGAGGCCTCCAGATTGGCGCCGCCCTTGGGACCGCGATGCACCGGCAGGCCGGCCGGCTTGTCGATGATCAGCATCAGCCCGTCGCGATGGAGCACGCGGGCCAGAATTTCATCGGCCGTCAATTGGGGAACATCGAGCAATTGCAAGACTTTCGGTCAAGACTTTCGTTTGGCAGCCGGAACGGCTAACACACCCCCGCCATGAACGATACCACGTCAGATCCCCCCAAGCTGAGCTGGTGGCGCCGCCTGTCCAACGGGCTGAAGCGCACCTCGTCCTCGCTCGGGACCGCGGTCGCCGACCTCGTCACCAAGCGCAAGCTCGACCGCGCCATGCTCGACGACATCGAGGACGTGCTGCTGCGCGCCGATCTCGGCACGTCAGTCGCGGTGCGGATCGCGGACGCCGTCGGCACTGGACGCTACGACAAGGCGATCTCGGCGGACGAGGTCAAGGACGTCGTCGCCACCGAGGTCGAGAAGGTGCTGGCGCCGGTGGCAAAGCCGCTCGAGATCGATACGGCCAGGAAGCCGTTCGTGATCCTCGTGGTCGGGGTCAACGGCTCGGGCAAGACCACCACCATCGGAAAACTCTCGCAGAAATTCGCCTCCGAAGGCCGCAAGGTGATGCTGGCCGCCGGCGACACGTTTCGCGCTGCGGCGATCGAGCAGCTCAAGGTGTGGGGCGAGCGGACGAAGACGCCCGTGATCGCGGGCGCGCAGGGCTCGGATTCGGCGAGCCTTGCCTTCAACGCGCTGACGGCGGCGAAGGAGCAGATTATCGACGTGCTCCTGATCGACACCGCCGGCCGGCTGCAGAACAAGGCCGAGCTGATGAACGAGCTCGAAAAGGTCGTGCGTGTGATCCGCAAGGTGGATGACACTGCGCCGCATGCCGTGCTGCTTGTGCTCGATGCGACCGTCGGTCAGAACGCGCTGTCGCAGGTCGAGGCCTTCCATCGCACCGCCGGGGTCACCGGCCTCGTGATGACGAAGCTCGACGGCACCGCGCGCGGCGGCATTCTGGTGGCGCTCGCGGAGAAGTTCAAACTGCCGGTGCATTTCATCGGCGTCGGCGAAGGCGTCGACGATCTCGCGCCGTTCACCGCGCGCGACTTCGCCCGCGCCATTGCCGGAATCGAAAGCTGAAGAATGGACAAGACCCAGCCGCATCCGCTGTTCAAGCTGGCGACCGAGCTCGGGCCGCTGCTCGTGTTCTTCTTCGTGAACGCGAAGTTCAATCTGTTCGCGGCGACCGGCGCCTTCATGGTCGCGATCGTGGCGGCGATGGTCGCCTCCTATGTGGTGACGCGCCACATTCCGATCATGGCGATCGTCACGGGCGTGATCGTGCTGGTGTTCGGCACGCTGACGCTGGTGCTGCACGACGAGACCTTCATCAAGCTCAAGCCGACCATCATCTACGGCCTGTTCGCTGCGATCCTCGGCGGCGGCCTGTTGTTCGGCCGCTCCTTCATCGCCGTCATGTTCAACCAGATGTTCAATCTGACGCCGCAGGGCTGGCGCATCCTCACCCTGCGCTGGGCGCTGTTCTTTGCCGGCATGGCGGTGCTGAACGAGATCGTCTGGCGCACCCAGAGCACCGACTTCTGGGTGAACTTCAAGGTGTTCGGCGTGACCCCGTTGACCATGGTCTTCGCCATCGCCCAGATGCCGCTGACCAAGCGCTACCACCTCGAGCCGGCGTCGCTGGAAGCGAGCGAGGCGGACGCGGGGGATGTCAGGAAGGGGTAAGCTCTCGTGTCCCGGACGCGCGAAGCGCGAGCCGGGACCCAGGCTCTTTCCGGCAATGCGGCCGTGGTGAGATGGGCCCCGGCTCTGCAGCGCATCGATGAAGGATCGCTGCGCTGCGTCCGGGGCACGAGCTGCCTTACGAGCCCGCCCCCAGCGCCTTCTCCATCTGCGGCAACAACACGTTGCGCAGATTGTCCGGCGTGATCGGGCCGACCAGCTTGTAGACGATGGTGCCTTCGCGGCCGACGACGAAGGTTTCGGGCACGCCGTAGACGCCCCATTCGATCGAGGCGCGGCCGTTGGCATCCACGCCGACGCGACCGAACGGGTTGCCGTAGCGCCCGAGGAAGCGCCGCGCATTGTCGGACGCGTCCTTGTAGTTGATGCCGACGAGCTGGAAGCGCTTGTCCTTGGCGAACTCGGTCAAAAGCGGCGCCTCGTCATGACAGGGCACGCACCAGGATGCCCAGACATTGACCAGGCTGACCTTGCCCTTGAACGCGGCGGGATCGAGGCCCGGCACCTGCGCATTGTCGATCTGCAATCCCTCGAGCGGCGGCAGCGCCGTCTGCGGCGCGGGACGACCGATCAGCGCGGAGGGAATCCGCGAGGGATCGCCGCTGCCGAGCCGGAACCAGAACAGCAGCGCCAGTGCGATGAACGCAATCAGCGGCAGCACCATCAGGAAAGTGCGGCGCTGCGGCGCTGCGGAGGTCGATCGTTCGCTCATGATGCGTCCATGGCGCTACGGCCGGAGCGGCGGGTGATGCCGCTGCGGTCGAGCTCGCGCAGGCGCTGCGTCTGGTTGCGATAGTCGAGCACGATCCAGCCGATCAGGATCACGACCACGAGGGCCGCTGCGGCATAGGACGTCACGATGAAGGATGCATAAGGACCGAGCGACATCATCCTGCGGCCCCAATTTCTTTCGACGCGTTTTGTCCGCGCGAACCGGCGCCCATTTCGCTCGAGAATGCGACCCGGCTCGCCTGCATCATTTGCAGGGAGCGGACCCGGCGGCGCAGGATTTCATTGCGCATCGCCGCCAGATGCAGCGTGACGAACAGCAGCGTGAAGGCGATCGCCATCACCAGCAGCGGAATCAGGAACGATTTGTCGAGGGCCGAGCCGCCCATGCGCATCACCGAGGCCGGCTGGTGCAGCGTATTCCACCAGTCGACCGAGAACTTGATGATCGGCAGGTTGAGCGCGCCGACCAGGGTCAGCACCGCGGCGGCGCGTGCGGCGCGCGAGGGATCGTCCACGGCGCGCCACAGCGCCATCAGGCCGAGATACATCAGGAACAGGATCAGCACCGAAGTGAGCCGCGCATCCCACTCCCAATAGGTGCCCCACATCGGCCGGCCCCACAGCGAGCCCGTCAGCAGTGCGAGGAAGGTGAAGGCGGCGCCGATCGGCGCTGCGGCCTTGGCGGCGACGTCGGCGAGCGGATGCCGCCACACCAGCGTGCCGAGCGAAGCGATGCTCATCACGCCCCAGACGAACATCGACAGCCAGGCATTGGGCACGTGGATGAACATGATCTTCACGGTCGCGCCTTGCTGATAGTCGTCGGGCGCAAGCGCGATTTGATAGAGACCGATTGCAAGGAGGAGCACGGTCGCGGCCGCGAGCCACGGCAGGACCCGCGCTGTCAGCGCGAGGAACCGCGTGGGGTTGGCGAGGTCGATCAGCGTCATGGTGCCCTGATAATCATCGGTGGCCGCTCAGGCAATCAGCACGAAAGCGAGGGACGAAAGTTGATCGGGGTCAAGGTCAGTCCAGCGCATCTCAGTCGAGCCCGTGCCGCAGGCTCGCTGCGGCTGCGAAGGGGCCAATCACGAGGCTGACCAGGGACAGCGCGCACAGGATCGAGAACGGTGCGCCGAACGACATCGGACCGACGATCACGGCCTGCGAGGCCGCAACCCCGAAAATCAGCACGGGAATCGACAGCGGCAGCACCAGCACCGCCATCAGCAGCCCGCCGCGGTGCAGGGTCACCGCCAGCGCCGCGCCGATCATGCCGGTGAAGGTCAGGGCCGGGGTGCCCGCCAGCAGTGTCAGCGCCACCGCGCCGGTCGCGACCATGTCGAGGTTGAGCAACAGGCCGAGCACGGGGGTTGCGACAATCAGCGGCAGGCCGGCGGCTAGCCA
>NZ_AJQF01000344.1:0-778 GCF_000261705.1 Bradyrhizobium genomosp. III
TTCCAGCGGCGTCCGGCTCATCGTGATCAGGTCGAGCGAGCCGTCCTCGTGATCGGCCATGAACAACCGGTCGAGGGTGAGCAGGCTCGCCAGCAGCGCGCCGAGCCAGAGGATGGCCGGCCCCAGCCGCGACAGCAGCGCCAGGTCCGGCCCCACCGCGAACGGCATCAGCACCACCACGGTCAGGAAGAACAGCACGCCAATCAGCGCCCCGCCGCCGACGCGGAGCGCGATCCTGACGTCCCGGCGGACGAGGGCGGAGAGGGCGGTCATGGGGTGACTCCCGCGGCGAGGCGGCTATGGGAGCCCGGCTCCCGCCACAGGCACACTGCGCTCCCTCCCCCCTTGCGGGGGAGGGCGGGGGAGAGGGGTAGCCCCGGGTGAGATACTCGTTTGAGGTGAGCCGCCAGCAACAAAACGCCTGCCTCCGCAACGCCAGAACCGACAGGTCTTGCCGTGTGGCACCCCTCTCCCTGACCCTCCCCCGCAAGGGGGGAGGGAACGGAGAGGCCGGGGGCCAGCCGCTCGGAAAGCTGAGGGTCGTGTCGCCTCACGCCACACCCCCGATCCGCAGCTCCCGCGAATCGATCCCCAGCGGCGCATGGGTCGCCGCGACGATCAGGCCGCCGCGCGACAGGTGCTCGCGCATCAGGCCGCCGAACATGTTCTGTCCGGTTACGTCCAGCGCATTGGTCGGCTCATCCAGCAGCCAGACCGGGCGGCGCACGGTTAAAAGGCGCGCCAGCGACAACCGGCGGCGCTGGCCGGCCGACAGGAA
>NZ_AJQF01000345.1:0-8395 GCF_000261705.1 Bradyrhizobium genomosp. III
ATGTTCGAGCCCCACCGTGGCGAGGCTCTGGGCGAAGTCAAAACGCTCTCCCCCAAGGAAATCGGCCCAGAATGTCAGGTTTTCGGCCACGCTGAGCGCAGGCTTCAGGGCATCGCGATGGCCGAGATAGTGGCACTGCTCCGGCAGCGTCATTTCAGCGTCGCCGCCGTCCAGTACGATCGTGCCGCCCGCCGGAACCAGCAGGCCCGCGATCAACCGCAGCAACGAGGTCTTGCCCGACCCGTTGCGGCCGACGACCGCCACCGCTTCGCCGGCGACGGCCTCGAAATCGAGCCCGGCAAACACCTCGCGGCCACCGCGCACGCAAACGATCCCGCGTCCAGACAGCTGCATCTTGCTTCGTACCACCCCGCTCAAAGCCGGGCCTCAGGAAAACTTGGGGTAGCGCATGGGAATTTTTGGCTCGCGAATGCTGCGGTACGATTGTGGCTGTGGCGGCGCGGTTAGAAAGCTTCTATAAGCCCGGAACTACTTGATGCAGCAACTCAACCTGCCCCTGCAAGCGGCCCAGCCTGATACGCTGACGGTGTTAAAATACCCTGCCGGGTATAACTAACAATTGGGATTCCTACATGACCTCGCTCGACAGCTTCAAATGCAAAAAGACCCTCAAGGTCGGCGCCAAGACCTATGTCTATTACAGCCTGCCCACGGCCGAGAAGAATGGTCTGAAGGGAATTTCCAAACTTCCCTATTCGATGAAGGTCCTGCTCGAGAACCTCCTGCGCAACGAGGACGGCCGCTCGGTCAAGAAAGAGGACATCGTCGCGGTCTCGAAATGGCTGCGCAAGAAGTCGCTGGAGCATGAGATCGCCTTCCGCCCGGCGCGCGTGCTGATGCAGGACTTCACCGGCGTGCCCGCGGTGGTCGACCTCGCCGCGATGCGCAACGCGATGCAGAAGCTCGGCGGCGATGCCGAGAAGATCAATCCGCTGGTTCCGGTCGATCTCGTCATCGACCATTCCGTGATCGTGAACTTCTTCGGTGACAACAAGGCTTTCGGCAAGAACGTCGCCGAGGAATACAAGCAGAACCAGGAGCGCTACGAGTTCCTGAAGTGGGGCCAGAAGGCGTTCTCGAACTTCTCCGTCGTGCCGCCCGGCACCGGCATCTGCCACCAGGTCAATCTCGAATATCTCTCCCAGACGGTCTGGACCAAGAAGGAGAAGATGACGGTCGGCAAGAAGACCGGCACCTTCGAGGTCGCCTATCCCGATTCGCTGGTCGGCACCGACTCCCACACCACCATGGTCAATGGTCTCGCCGTGCTCGGCTGGGGCGTCGGCGGCATCGAGGCGGAAGCCTGCATGCTCGGCCAGCCGCTGTCGATGCTGCTGCCCAACGTCGTCGGCTTCAAGCTGAAGGGCGCGATGAAGGAGGGCGTCACCGCGACCGACCTCGTGCTCACCGTGACGCAGATGCTGCGCAAGCTCGGCGTGGTCGGCAAGTTCGTCGAGTTCTTCGGCCCCGGCCTCGACAATCTCTCGGTCGCCGACAAGGCGACCATCGCCAACATGGCGCCCGAATACGGCGCGACCTGCGGCTTCTTCCCGGTCGACGCCGCCGCGATCGACTATCTCAAGACCTCCGGCCGTGCGGCGCCGCGCGTCGCGCTGGTGCAGGCCTACGCCAAGGCGCAAGGGCTGTTCCGCACCGCCAAGTCGGCCGATCCGGTGTTCACGGAAACGCTGACGCTCGATCTCGCCGACGTCGTGCCGTCGATGGCCGGTCCGAAGCGTCCCGAAGGCCGCATCGCGCTGCCGTCGGTCGCCGAAGGCTTCTCGCTTGCGCTCGGCACCGAGTACAAGAAGGCCGAGGAACCCAGCAAGCGCTTCGCCGTCGAAGGCAAGGACTTCGAGATCGGCCACGGCGACGTCGTGATCGCCGCCATCACCTCCTGCACCAACACCTCGAACCCGAGCGTGCTGATCGGCGCGGGCCTCCTGGCGCGCAACGCCGCTGCGAAGGGCCTCAAGGCCAAGCCGTGGGTGAAGACCTCGCTCGCCCCGGGCAGCCAGGTCGTGGCCGGCTATCTCGCCGATTCCGGTCTGCAGAAGGATCTCGACAAGGTCGGCTTCAACCTGGTCGGCTTCGGCTGCACCACCTGCATCGGCAATTCAGGTCCGCTGCCTGAGGAGATCTCGAAGTCGATCAACGACAACGGCATCGTCGCCGCGGCTGTGCTCTCCGGCAACCGCAACTTCGAAGGCCGTGTCTCGCCGGACGTGCAGGCGAACTACCTGGCCTCGCCGCCGCTGGTCGTCGCCCACGCGCTCGCGGGCAGCGTCACCAAGAACCTCGCGGTCGAGCCGCTCGGCGAGGGCAAGGACGGCAAGCCGGTGTACCTCAAGGACATCTGGCCGACGACCAAGGAGATCAACGCCTTCATGAAGAAGTTCGTGACCGCGTCGATCTTCAAGAAGAAGTACGCCGACGTGTTCAAGGGCGACACCAACTGGCGCAAGATCAAGACCGTCGAGAGCGAGACCTATCGCTGGAACATGTCTTCGACCTACGTGCAGAACCCGCCTTATTTCGACGGCATGAAGAAGGAGCCGGAGCCGGTCACCGACATCGTCGAGGCGCGCATCCTCGCCATGTTCGGCGACAAGATCACCACCGACCACATCTCGCCGGCCGGTTCGATCAAGCTCACCTCTCCGGCTGGAAAATATCTCAGCGAGCACCAGGTGCGTCCCGCCGACTTCAACCAGTACGGCACGCGTCGCGGCAACCATGAAGTGATGATGCGCGGCACCTTCGCCAACATCCGCATCAAGAACTTCATGCTGAAGGGCGCGGACGGCAACATCCCCGAGGGCGGTCTCACCAAGCACTGGCCCGACGGCGAGCAGATGTCGATCTACGACGCCGCGATGAAGTACCAGCAGGAGCAGGTGCCGCTGGTGGTGTTCGCCGGTGCCGAATACGGCAATGGCTCCTCGCGCGACTGGGCGGCCAAGGGCACCCGCCTGCTCGGCGTGCGCGCCGTGATCTGCCAGAGCTTCGAGCGCATCCATCGCTCCAACCTGGTCGGCATGGGCGTGCTGCCGCTCACCTTCGAGGAGGGCACCTCCTGGTCGTCGCTCGGCCTCAAGGGCGACGAGAAGGTCACGTTGCGTGGCCTGGTCGGCGACCTCAAGCCGCGCCAGAAGCTGACCGCGGAGATCGTCTCCGGCGACGGTTCGCTGCAGCGCGTTTCGCTGCTCTGCCGCATCGATACGCTGGACGAGCTCGACTACTACCGGAACGGCGGTATCCTGCACTACGTGCTGCGCAAGCTCGCGGCCTAAGCGCGAATTTGTGAACGGTGGCTCACCGCGACGTGAGTAGAAGGTTAAACGAAGGCGGCCTATCACAAGGCCGCCTTCGTGCGTTTGCGGCATGCTCCAGATGGGCCCGCCCGGCGGAAAACCTCCTTTCGGACGGTTGGCCTGGACGGTCGAGTGTGTCGCGCCCCGTAAGACTACGGTGACCATCCGGCGATAAGATCTCCCTTTCCACGAGCAATGGTGTGCGGCGTTCGACATGACAACAATGACGGCTTCTCATCTGGTTTCACGTTGGTCCGGTGCCCTCTGGTCGGGAGCTCTCGGCATCTGTGCGATCGTCGCCGTCATCCGTCCGGCGGAGGCCGATCCCCGCGCCGTCGTCGAATTGTTTACCTCGCAGGGCTGCTCCTCCTGCCCGCCCGCCGACCAGATCATCGGCGATCTCTCCAAAGACCCGTCGATCATCGCGCTGAGCATGCCGATCGACTATTGGGACTATCTGGGCTGGAAGGACACGCTGGCGGATTCGCGCTTCTCTGCACGGCAGCGTGCTTATTCGCGCATGCGCGGCGACCGCGAGGTCTACACGCCGCAGGTCGTAGTCAACGGCTCCACCCATGTCATCGGCAGCGATCGTGCCGGCATCGAGAGCGCGATCGGCAAGGCTGACAAGGGCACGGGCGTGATGAGCGTGCCGGTGACGATGTCGCTCGCGGGCAAGCAGATCAACGTGTCGGTGGCGGCGAGCAACGAGCCGGCCGTCTCGCATGGCGAGGTCTGGATCTGCTCGATCGCCAAGTCGGTCCCGATCGCGATCACACGCGGCGAGAATCGCGGACAGCAGGTCACCTATCACAACGTGGTGCGCAACCTGCTCAAGGTTGGCGACTGGACCGGGCGTTCAGAAAGCTGGACGGTGCCGATCGAGAACCTCACACGCGACGGCGTCGACGGCGCGGTGGTCTATGTCCAGGACGGCAGCCGCGACAAGCCCGGCACGATGCTGGGCGCGGCCTACACGTCGCTGCACTGATTTCAATTCTCTAGCGTCGTACTCACTGCCACCCTCATGGTGAGGAGCGCGCCCTTGCGCGCGTCTACCGGACGATGCTTCGCATCGCCGTGAGAACAATGCAGGCTCCCTCACGCAGCTCGGCCTCGATCCTTCGAGACGCCGCGCGAAGGACGCGCGGCTCTCGGGATGAGGGATGAGATTGTTGGCGCTGATGAGAGAAGAATTTCGTCGTGTCAGAAACATCCCGACACAAACAAAAAAGGACCAACTTGCGTTGGCCCTCCTTGTCGCGCGTACAGACCCGATCCTGTTCGACCCCGGGGGGCTGGGGGCTGAGGAATCCGGAACCGAAAGGACCGGGTCAACGCACGTGAGTCTTTTCGCAATGCAGGGCGGCAGTCGCTAGGCGGAAAAGCGGCGAGAGTATGATTCCTGCTAACGATCCCGTGACGGTTTGCCGCGAGGGAGTTCCACCATAGCGTGTGCTCCGATTCGTAACCGATTCGACCGGTTGAATCAGGAGCCCCTTGCGGCGCTGGCCGGTTGGCGCAATCATGCAGCTGTCATGATCCAGGTTCCGGGGACGGTCTTCGCGGATTCGGGTCATGCCGTGCGATGAGGAAGCGCTCCATGAGTCTGTCGGAGGATACCGATCCGAGCGAGCTGCGCGCGGCGGCGCGCCCCGCCGCGGCGACGACGCAACTGAGCCGGGTGACGTTCAACCGGCTCGAGCTGCACCGTATTCTCAATCTCTACGGCCGCATGGTCGCCGACGGCGAGTGGCGCGATTATGCCATCGACTTCCTGAGGGATCGCGCCGTGTTCTCGGTCTATCGCCGTGCCTCGGAAGTGCCGATCTACCGCATCGAGAAGGATCCGCGGCTGGCGCGCAAGCAGGGCATGTACAGCGTGATCTCGGCGACCGGTTTGATCCTGCGCCGCGGCCACGAGCTGGAGCGCGTGCTGCTGGTGATCGATCGGAAGCTGGCGGTGGTATAGCCGCACAAACGGTGCCGTAGGGTGGGCAAAGGCGCGCAGCGCCGTGCCCACGTTCTTTCTCTATCGCTGGTCGATGGTGGTGGGCACGCTTACGCTTTGCCCACCCTACGAGGCCTACTTCCCCGGCACCGTCTTCGCGCCCTCGCCGAGGTCGCGCTGCATCATCACCGTATCGAGCCAGCGTCCGAATTTCAGCCCGACATTGGGATGCGTGCCGATCATCTTGAAGCCGCCCCTGGTGTGCACGCCGATCGAGCCGGCATTGGCGGAATCGCCGATCACCGCGATCATCTGGCGGAAGCCGCGCGCCTCGCATTCGGCGACCAGCCGCTCCAGCAGCTTTGATCCGACACCGCGGCGGTGGAAAGAGGGATCGAGATAGATCGAGTTCTCGACCGTGAAGCGGTAGGCCGGGCGCGGGCGGTAGGCGCCGGCATAGGCATAGCCGGCCACGCGGCCGTCGAGGATGGCGACGAAATAGGGATAGCCGCCGTCGACCAGTGCGCGATAACGGCGCGTCATCTCCACGAGGTCAGGCGGCTCCAGCTCGAACGTCGCGGTGCCCTCGCGGACGGCCTGCTGGTAGATGGCGGTGATGGCGGGAAGGTCGGCCTCGGTTGCAGGCCTGATTTCAGGTTCGGACATGGGGCAAGATTAGAGCCTTCCCGCTTCTGCTGAAAGGGGCAACTGTGTTGCCACACCCGTCATTGCGAGCGCAGCGAAGCAATCCAGAAATGCATCCGCGGAGGGACTCTGGATTGCTTCGTCGCAAGGGCTCGCAATGACGAGGAGAGGCCAAGGCTCAAACAAAAACCCCGGCCTTTCGGCCGGGGTCCGTGTCCGTTCGTCCTGGTCTATCGCTTAGTCGCGCTGGCCGAGGAGCTGCAGCAGCAGCGTGAACAGGTTGATGAAGTTCAGGTACAGCGACAGTGCGCCGGTGATGGCCGCACGCTCTGCGATGTCCCCGCCGGCCGAGGCGTAGCCGTAGATGTAGTCGTTCTTCAGCCGCTGGGTATCCCAGGCGGTGAGGCCTGCGAACACCAGCACGCCGACCACCGACACGATGAACTGCAGCATCGAGCTCGCCAGGAACAGGTTCACCAGGCTCGCGATGATGATGCCGATCAGGCCCATGAACAGGAACGAGCCCATGCCGGTCAGGTCACGCTTGGTGGTGTAGCCATAGAGGCTCAGCGCACCGAATGTGGCCGCGGTGATGAAGAACACCCGCACGATCGAGGTGTGCGTGAACACCAGGAAGATCGACGACAGCGAGATACCCATCAGCGCCGCGAACACCCAGAACAGGATCTGGGCGGTCGAGGGAGCCAGACGGTTGATGCCCGCCGAGATCACGAACACCATGGCGAGCGGCGCCAGCATGAACAGCCATTTCAGCGGGCTGACGAACATCGCGTAGCCGAACGGCGTCAGGAACAGCTTGCCGACGCGGACGGCGTCCGCGGTCGGGACATCAGTCACGGCAGCCATGTAGACGCCGAGCGCGGCAAGGCCAGTGATGGCCAGGCCGATGCTCATGTAGTTGTAGATGCGCAGCATATAGGCGCGCAGGCCGGCATCGACCGTCGCGGCGTCAACACGCCCGGCGGCCCTGCCGAAAGGAGAAGCGTAGTTACGGTCTAGGTCCGACATGGTCGAATTCCCGTTGGTTGGTCCGGTCCGGCACGAGGGTCGCCATGCCGCCGGTTCGTCAAACTCTATCTCGGATACCGACGCCAACCGACTAAATTTTGGCTAACAATCGGGGCTCCGAACCCATTCGATATGTGGGAAACTAACACATTCGCTGCAACCTTCCACGCGCGGCTGAATGTCGCCCTTGGCGGCAATCCTGACGCGAACCTGACGAGCAGTCATGGTTAATCGCAGAAATCGTGCGATTTCGCTCTCGTGCGGCCATCCGCTACATTTTGTCACAAATTCCGCAACACCGTGGCGGGCTTTTTGTTCAACGCCAGCAGCGTGCCCGCGAGCCCGAGCCCGACGGTGACGACGAGCGCGGCCGCGACCACGCCGGCCGCGCTGCCGGCCTGCCAGACGAAACTCAGTGTCATCAGCCGCGTCACGATTATCCAGGCCGCGATGCTGCCGGAGATCACGCCGAACACCGCGGTCGCGAGCCCGATCAGGAGGTATTCGAGCGCATAGGCGCCGAGCAGCCGCAGCCGCGTCGCGCCCAGCGTCTTCAGGATCACCGCATCGTAGACCCGGTGGCGATGGCCGGCGGCGAGCGCGCCGCCGAGCACCAGGATCGCCGAGATCAGGGTCACGGCGCTGGCACCGCGGATCGCCAGCGCCAGATTGGTCACGACAGAGCCGACCGTCTCCATCACCTCGCGCACGCGTACGCTCGTCACCATCGGATAGGCGTCGGCGACCTGCTTGATGATCTTGCCGTCGCCTGCCGCAGTTCCGCCCGTTTCCGTCAGCGTCGCGATGTGGGTGTGGGGGGCGCCCTTGAAGGCGTTCGGCGAGAACACCAGAACGAAGTTGATGCCCATCCCCTGCCAGTCGATGGTGCGCAGATTGCCGATCTTGGCCGGGATGTCGCGGCCAAGCACATTGACCACGACCTCGTCGCCGAGCTTGAGGCCGAGCCCGTCGGCGATCTTCTTTTCCATCGAGACCAGCGGCGGGCCGGAATAATCGGCGCTCCACCATTCGCCCTCGACCACCTTGGAGCCTTTCGGCAGCTCGCCGGTATAGGTCAGGCCGCGGTCGCTCTGCAGCACCCACTCCGAATCGGTGGTCGGCTTGAGCTCCTCGGCGCGCACGCCGCGCGCGGCGACGATGCGCCCGCGCAGCATCGGTACGTCCTCGACCGTTGCGCCCGGCGCGATCCGGCGCAGATAACCGTCGAACTGCTCGGCCTGCGTGCTCGGGATGTCGATGAAGAAGAAGGACGGCGCGCGGTCCGGCAGTGCTGCCAGGAACTGCCGGCGCAGATTGCCATCGATCTGGGTGATGGTGACGAGCACGGCGAGCCCAAGCCCCAGCGACAGCACCACCGAGGGCGTCAGCGCGCCCGGCCGGTGGATGTTGGCGATCGCCAGCCGCAGCATCGGCA
>NZ_AJQF01000346.1:0-13259 GCF_000261705.1 Bradyrhizobium genomosp. III
CCATCAGCAGGGCGGCGATGCCGCGCAGCAGGGCGAACACGACGACCGAGGAGGCCACGAACACCGCCGCGATGCGCTTGTCGAACGACAATCCGATCACGACCGCGATCAGCAGCGCGATCACGACGGCCATGAACACGAGATAGCCCGCGCGCGGCCGATGCCATTCCGAGCTGATGGTGTCGCGGAACAGCGCGGCCACCGGCACGTCGTGGACGCGCCCGAGCGGCCACAGGCCGAAGGCGAGCGCGGTCAGGAGGCCATAAACGAAGGACAGCGCGAGTTCGTCGGCATGCACGGCCGGCACCACCGGCAGCGGCAGCAGCTTGCCGAACAGGCCGACGATCGCGAACGGCATCGCGGCGCCGAGCGCAAGGCCGATGATCGAGCCGATGCCCGCGAGCAGGAGAACCTGCGCGAGATAGATGCCGAACACGTCGCGCCCGGTGGCGCCCACGGCCTTGAGGGCCGCGATCACTTCGAGCCGGCGGTCGATATGGCTCTTCACGGCATTGGCGACGCCGACACCGCCGACCAGCAGCGCGGCAAGGCCGACCAGCGTCAGGAACTGCGTGAAGCGGTTGATGTTGCGTTCGAGCTGCGGCGAGGCGTTGGAGCGGCTGCGGATCTCCCAGCCCGCCTGCGGCGCGGCGCTCCGCGCGTCCGCGATGAAGGCTTCGGTGGCGCGCTCGTTGTTCGCCGTATCAGGCAACTTCACCCGGTAGACCCAGCGCACCAGGCTGCCGGGCTGGATCAGGCCGGTGGCGCGCAGGCCCGCCTCGCTGATCAGGAAGCGCGGTCCGAAGCCGATGCCGCCGGCGAGCTTGTCGGGCTCGGCTTCGACGGTCGAGCGGATCTGGAAGCTCGCGGAGCCAATGGTGACGCGGTCGCCGGTCTTGAGCGAGAGCCGCGCCAGCAGCGTCGGATCGGCGGCGGCGCCGAACGCGCCGTCGCGCTCTGCGAGCAGGTCGGACATCGCCAGCTGTGGCGCCAGCGTCAGCTGGCCCAGCATCGGATAGGTGCCGTCGATCGCCTTCATCTCGACCAGTGCGAGCTGGCCATCGGCCGCGCGCGCCATGCCGCGCAAGGTCGCGGCGGTCGAGACCGTGCCGCGCGAGCGCAAGAAGGCGACCTCTTCAGGTTTCGCCTCGCGCTGGAACAGCACGAAGGAGACGTCGCCGCCGAGCAGCGTGCGGCCCTCGCGGGCCAAGCCGTCGGAGAGCCTCGCCGACACCGAGCCGACGCCGGCGATCGCCATCACGCCGAGCGCGATGCAGGCGATGAAGACATAGAAACCGCGCAGGCCGCCGCGCAATTCGCGCAGCGCGTAACGCAGCGACAGTGCGACGCCGTTTGGCTTCGCGAACGGTTCGGCCGAGGCGCTCATGCCGGCGCGGACTGCGTGTCGATGCGGCCCGAACGCAGGCGGATCACGCGGTCGCAGCGATGCGCGAGCGAGGAATCGTGCGTGACCAGTACCAGGGTCATGCCGCGCTCGGCATGCTTGCTGAACAGGAGGTCCACGATCTGTTTTCCCGTGGCCTCATCCAGATTGCCGGTCGGCTCGTCCGCGACCAGGATGGCGGGATCCGGTGCCAGCGCGCGGGCGAGCGCGACGCGCTGCTGCTCGCCGCCGGAGAGCTGGGTCGGATAGTGATGCAGGCGGTCGCCGAGCCCGACCGATTGCAGCTCCTGCGCCGCGCGCGTTGCTGCATCGGGATTGCCGGCGAGCTCCAGCGGCACAGCGACGTTCTCCAGCGCCGTCATGGTCGGGATCAGATGAAAGGACTGGAAGACGATGCCGACCTGGCGGCCGCGGAAGCGGGCCAGCGCGTCCTCGTCGAGGGCATTGAAAGGCGTGCCCGATACCACCACCTCTCCACTATCAGGACGCTCCAGCCCCGCCATCACCATCAGCAGCGTGGATTTGCCCGAGCCTGACGGGCCGATCAGGCCGATCGTCTCGCCCGAGGCGACCCGCAAGCTGATATCCTTGAGGATGTGAACGCGTGCCGCGCCCGTACCCAATGAGAGATTGACGTTGGAGATGGCGATGGTGTCCGCCGAGGCGGCGGCGAGCGAAGAGGAATCTATGCGAGTGTCCATGGTCCGGTCATATGGCAACTCCGATGGCGCGGTCGAGAGGCGTTACGGATTGTTCATGCACATAGCCGTGTTGATGCTCGGTTTGATGACGATCGCGACAACGCCGTCGTTGCAGGCTCAGCCGGCGGCCAAACCGATCAAGCTCGTGGTCCTCGGCGATTCCTTGAGTGCGGGCCTTGGCCTCCCGGCCCAGGATTCGTTCCCGGCCAAGCTCAAAAAATCCTTGCAGGACAAAGGTATAGCCGTCGACATGACCAACGCCGGCGTGTCCGGCGACACCTCCTCGGGCGGCCGCGACCGGCTCGACTGGTCGGTCCCCGAGGGAACCGACGGCGTCATCGTCGAGCTCGGCGCCAACGACGCCCTGCGCGGCGTCGATCCCGATTTGACGCGGGCCGCACTGACCGACATCGTCCAGCGGCTCAAGGCGCGCAAGATCGCGGTGATGCTGTGCGGCATGCTGGCGCCGCCGAATTACGGCGCCGATTATGCCGCGCGCTTCAATTCGATTTATCCGGATCTGGCGAAGAAATTCGACGTGCTGCTCTATCCGTTCTTTCTCGAGGGCGTTGCGGCCGACGCCAAGCTCAACCAGGCCGACGGCATCCATCCGACTGCGGCCGGCGTCGACATCATCGTCGGCAACATCATGCCCACCGCGGAGGCATTCCTTGGCACGATCACTGAGCAACGCCGTTGAAAAGCGGGCAGCGCCAACCCTCATACCCAGGGTTTTACCGGGGTGAGGCGCGCGATGCTTCGCAGAGTCACACAACTGCGATAGGAATCAGGGTACCGGTGATTCGTCACCGGCTCTAAAATTTGGATATGGTCTGTCCCACGGATCATGCCCAAGCATCGGGAGTGCGAAACGATGCCGCGTTTGTTCACTGGTCTGGAAATCCCGGCCGAAGTCAGCCAGACGCTTTCCAATTTGCGGGGTGGCCTTCCCGGCGCCCGCTGGATCGACCCCGAAAATTATCACGTCACCCTGCGCTTCATCGGCGATATCGACGGCCTGTCCGCCAACGAGATCGCATCGATGCTGTTTCGCGTCGACCGCAAGCCGTTCGAGGTGAAAGTGCAGGGGCTCATGAGCTTCGGCGGCCGCAAACCGAGAGCAGTCGTTGCGACGATCGCGCCGAGCAAGCCGCTGATGGAATTGCAGGCCGAGCTCGAACGGATGATGCAGCGGATCGGTCTCAACCCCGAGGGACGCAAATACATCCCGCATGTCACGCTCGCCCGGCTGCACGATGCCAGCGATCGCGACGTCGCCGACTATCTCTCGCTGCGCGGCTACTTCCCGAGCAAGGCGTTCATGGCCGAGCGTTTTGTTCTGTTCTCCTCGCGCGCATCGACCGGCGGCGGCCCGTACGTGGTCGAGGATGCCTACGAGTTGTGTGAGTAGGCGGAAAATCGAACGGTGCGGGTCGATCAATTTTGGCGATACGGCTCGCTGGGCCTCAGTATTGCTCTGTACCTCTGGTGCCTTTCCCTCGATGCTTTTTGCGCGCCTGCATGCCAGCGCGGATACGACATCTTGATCGCCGGGCCGTTCGGCCTGTTAGCGTCCGTCACGAATTGGACCTGGCTCGCCAACCCCGTCCTTTTTTCGGCATGGTTTGGTCTCGCAGTCGCGGACAGGATCTCTGACGCGAGATTCTTCGGTGCAGGCCTGGCTGCACTTGTCATCGCGGCATCGTTCCTGCTTCAACGGGAAGTCATGATGAACGAAGCTGGCAACCTCAATCCCATCCGGGCCTATGGGGCCGGGTATTGGGTTTGGTTGTCGAGCATGGCCGTCTGCTGCGTCGGAGGCTGGCGACGGCCGAGCTTTCGGCGCGCAACAAAAATACGGGATGAAGCCCCTGCGGGTCTCTTCCGGCCGCTCTTGCCGAGGACGTCTACGAACTGTGTGAGTGGGGCCCGCACCTCGGCGCGTTATCGCAGCGGCGTCACGCTCGACCGGTTGATGTCGGTCTTCGCAAAGTCCTCGCCTTTGAACAGCAGTGGTTCGCCACGGGTCATGGCCAGCGCATAAGAAAAGCAGTCACCGTAATTGAGCGACGCGGCGTGACGCCCTTTTCCGAAACGCCGCCAGGCGCGCCGGGCCGCGTCGGCTTGCACGGCATCGACCGCGACGATCTCAGCGCCGATCTTGACGAGCCAGAGATCGAACTCGCGCCCGCCCGCATCGCCCAGCCGCGTCTCGATCACCATCGTCGCTTCAAGCACCGTCGCCGCGGAAATCAGGCGGATCGGATCGTCCACGATCAGTCGCTCCATATCCGCGGCATCGTCTTCGTCGAGCGCGATTGCCACGATCGCGGATGTGTCGATCACCATCAGCGGGGCAATCCATAATCGTCGTATCCGAGGATTTCTTCAGGCTTGCGGTCGTCCAGGACGCGCATCTCGCTCCAGCGCCGTCTGATCTCGGCAAGGTCTTCAAGCAGCGCGTCCTTGTGTGTTTGAGCGTTGAGCCGGCGCAATCGCTCCTCGATCGCGCGCTTGGTCGCAGTCGTGATGTTCTCCCCCGTCAATTGTGCCAGACTCCGGGCCAGTTGCTCGGTTTCGGGGTCCTTGATGCTCAGCGCCATGCTCGGCTCCTTGGTTCCTAGATAGGTATATTCTACCTCAAGGCGCCGCAAGCTGGATTCTGACGGCCCGCTCGGCTGTCGTCCCACCGGGGCATCCGGCCGGTTTCCGCGAAAGAGGTCGCGCATAAGCCGTTGCGCCAATACGCGGTTGCAATTTCCGTCGGTCTCTGGCGGTAAAGGGCCATGCTCTCGACCCCCAGTTCCCCCTTCAGCGAAGCCTATCGGGCCCAGATCGCGTCCGGCGCGATCGAGCCCGATGCTGCGCAAGCCGAAGTCGCCGAAGCCTATGCCGCACTGGACCAGCGGCTCGCGGACTACAAACCGCAGCGCAAGCAGGGCCTGCTTGCCCGCCTGTTCAGCAGTGACAAGGATGAGGCGCCGCGCGGGCTCTACATCCATGGCGAGGTTGGCCGCGGCAAGACCATGCTGATGGATCTGTTCTTCCAGCATGCCTCGGTCGAGCACAAGCGGCGGGCGCATTTCCACGAATTCATGGCGGACGTGCATGAGCGCATCTACGACTATCGTCAGAGCATCGCGCGCGGCGAGATCGCCGACGGCGACGTCATCGCGCTGACCGCGAACGCGATCTTCGAGGAGAGCTGGCTGCTCTGCTTCGACGAATTCCACGTCACCGACATCGCGGATGCGATGATCCTCGGACGCCTGTTCGCGAAGTTGTTCGAGCTCGGCACCGTCGTGGTCGCGACCTCCAACGTCGCACCTGACGATCTCTACAAGGGCGGCCTGAACCGGTCGCTGTTCCTGCCCTTCATCAAGCAGATCACCGACCACATGGACGTCGCGCGGCTCGATGCGCGCACCGATTTCCGGTTGGAAAAACTTCAGGGCGTGCCGATGTGGCTGACGCCGGCGGACGCTGATGCGGACGCGGCGCTCGACCGCGCCTGGTCGCGGATGTCGGGCGGCGCCAAATGCCGCTCGCGCGACATTTCGATCAAGGGCCGCATCCTGCACGTGCCGTGCTCGGCCCATGGCGTGGCGCGGTTCTCGTTCACCGATCTCTGCGAGAAGCCGCTGGGGGCATCGGACTACCTCAGGCTGGCGCACGACTATCACACCATCCTGGTCGACCATATTCCAGTGATGGACCAGTCCCAGCGCAACGCCGCCAAGCGCTTCATCACGCTGATCGACGCGCTCTATGACAATGCCGTGAAGCTGATGGCCTCGGCCGACGCCAACCCGATCTCGCTCTACCTGGCCCACGAGGGCGTTGAGGCCATGGAGTTCAAGCGGACGGCGTCGCGCCTGATCGAGATGAGCTCGGAATCCTATCTGGCGCTGGCTCACGGCCGAAAGGATTCCACCGCAAGCGGCTCCACCAAGGGGCTGGTAGAGACTTAAGTCCTATTCCTGTCGAAGGTACCGCTGTCATTCCGGGGCGCGACGAAGGTCGCGAGCCCGGAATCCATCGCGCCACAAAGCTCTGCTGCCCGAT
Organism: Bradyrhizobium genomosp. III; assembly: GCF_000261705.1. Lineage (NCBI taxonomy): Bacteria > Pseudomonadati > Pseudomonadota > Alphaproteobacteria > Hyphomicrobiales > Nitrobacteraceae > Bradyrhizobium > Bradyrhizobium genomosp. III. The sequence continues at coordinate 6,172 of NZ_AJQF01000346.1, forward strand.
GGATTCCGGGCCTGCGCCTGTCGGCGCATCCCGGAATGACGGACCGTTATGGCTGCTATCGCGCCAAGCCCGACAATTGGGCATCCGGCGACTTGAACGGGGGAGGCGAAAGGGATAACCACCCTCTCAGTTTTCCCCACCTTACGTGTCTAAAGGACAGGCTCACATGGCGCGCGACAAGATTGCTTTGATTGGCTCCGGTCAGATCGGCGGAACGCTGGCTCATCTCATCGGCCTGAAAGAGCTGGGCGACGTGGTGATGTTCGACATCGCCGAAGGCGTGCCGCAAGGCAAGGCGCTCGACATCGCGCAGTCCTCGCCCGTCGACGGCTTCGATGCCCACTACACCGGCGCGAACTCCTATGAAGCGCTCGACAACGCCAAGGTCTGCATCGTCACCGCCGGCGTGCCGCGCAAGCCCGGCATGAGCCGCGACGATCTTCTCTCCATCAACCTCAAGGTCATGGAGCAGGTCGGCGCCGGCATCAAGAAGTACGCCCCCGACGCCTTCGTCATCTGCATCACCAATCCGCTCGACGCGATGGTCTGGGCGCTGCAGAAGGCTAGCGGCCTGCCGCACAAGAAGGTCGTCGGCATGGCCGGCGTGCTGGATTCGGCGCGCTTCCGCTACTTCCTGGCCGACGAGTTCAACGTCTCGGTCGAGGACGTCACCGCGTTCGTGCTCGGCGGCCATGGCGACACCATGGTGCCGCTGGTGAAGTATTCCACCGTCGCCGGCATTCCGCTGCCCGACCTCGTCAAGATGGGCTGGACCTCGCAGGCGCGCCTCGACGAGATCGTCGACCGCACCCGCAACGGCGGCGCCGAGATCGTCAATCTGCTCAAGACCGGCTCGGCCTTCTATGCGCCGGCCGCCTCGGCGATCGCGATGGCCGAGAGCTATCTGCGGGACAAGAAGCGCGTGCTGCCCTCGGCCGCGTACCTGAACGGCGAATACGGCGTGAAGGACATGTATGTCGGCGTGCCCGTCGTGATCGGCTCCAAGGGCGTCGAGCGCGTCGTCGAGATCGAACTCGCCGGCAAGGACCGCGAGGCCTTCGACAAGTCGGTCGGCGCGGTGCAGGGTCTGGTCGACGCCTGCAAGAAGATCGCCCCCGATCTTCTCGGCCGCTAAGGGTCAAGCACTTCCCGCCGAAGCCCGAAAACCGGTCTTCGGCGGTTTCATTTCCGGGGCCCGGTTGTCGGGACAGGCCCCGGGTCGGCAGTCCAAAGATCGATGTCAAAGAATCCCGGTTGCAGTTCCTGTGGTATATGGTATGCCAGCCACAAGACTGAGGTGGGCCCTAGAGGTCACCGCCCGCGGGTTCAGGGAGCGACCATATGAATATCCATGAATATCAGGCCAAAGCGCTGCTGGGTGAGTTCGGCGTGCCGATCTCCAAGGGCGTGCCGGTCCTTAAAGCCGCCGACGCCGAAGCTGCCGCGAAGGCGCTGCCGGGTCCGGTCTATGTGGTGAAGAGCCAGATCCACGCCGGCGGCCGCGGCAAGGGCAAGTTCAAGGAAGCCTCCGCCGGCGACAAGGGCGGCGTCCGCATCGCCAAGTCGGCCGCAGAGGTCACCGAGTTCGCCAAGCAGATGCTCGGCGCCACGCTGGTGACGATCCAGACCGGCCCCGCCGGCAAGCAGGTCAACCGCCTCTACATCGAGGACGGCTCCGACATCGACAAGGAATTCTACCTCTCGATCCTGGTCGACCGCGAGACCTCGCGCGTCTCCTTCGTCGTCTCGACCGAAGGCGGCGTCAACATCGAGGACGTCGCGCACAACAGCCCCGAGAAGATCGTGACCTTCTCGGTCGATCCCGCCACCGGCATCATGGGCCATCACGGCCGCACGGTTGCGAACGCGCTGAAGCTCTCCGGTGATCTCGCCAAGCAGGCCGAGAAGCTCACCGCGCAACTCTACGCGGCCTTCGTCGCCAAGGACATGTCGATGCTGGAGATCAACCCGCTGGTGGTGACCAAGCAGGGCCAGCTCCGCGTGCTCGACGCCAAGGTGTCGTTCGACGACAACGCGCTGTTCCGTCACCCCGAAGTGCTCGCGCTGCGCGACGAGACCGAGGAAGACGCCAAGGAAATCGAGGCGTCCAAGTACGACCTCAACTACGTCACCCTCGACGGCAACATCGGCTGCATGGTGAACGGCGCCGGTCTCGCCATGGCGACGATGGACATCATCAAGCTCTACGGCATGGCGCCGGCCAACTTCCTCGACGTCGGCGGCAGCGCCAGCAAGGAGAAGGTCGCGGCCGCGTTCAAGATCATCACCGCCGATCCCAACGTGAAGGGCATCCTGGTCAACATCTTCGGCGGCATCATGAAGTGCGACGTGATCGCCGAGGGCGTTACGGCTGCGGTTCGTGAAGTCGGCCTCAGCGTGCCGCTGGTGGTCCGCCTCGAAGGCACCAATGTCGAGCTCGGCAAGAAGATCATCCGGGAATCCGGCCTGAACGTGGTGCCGGCCGACAATCTCGACGACGCCGCGCAGAAGATCGTGAAGGCCGTCAAGGGAGGCTAAGGCCATGGCCCAGGACCATCTCGCCGCATCATCTCCGCTTCCCGAGCACGCGCGCCTCGCCGCGTTCGCCGGCGAATGGGATGGCGAAGAGGTGGTCTTCCCGTCGCGCTGGACGGCGGGCGGGCCGGCAACTTCGCACGTCGTCGCGCGCATGGACCTGAATGGATTTTATCTGATCCAGGACAGTGTCCAGAAGCGCGACGGCCAGCAGATCTTCGCCACCCACGGCATTTTCACCTACGACCGCGACGACCGGACCTACAAATTGTTCTGGTACGACTCGCTCGGCTATACGCCGCCTTCGCCCGCTTCCGGCGGGTGGGTCGGCAAGACCCTGACGCTGGTGCGCGGCTCGCTCCGCGGCAATGCGCGCCACGTCTACGAAATCATCAATGAGGATTCCTACTCGTTGAAGATCCAGTTCTCGCCGGACGCGGAAGGCTGGGCCGACGTGCTCACCGGCGTCTACCGCCGCATCCACTGACCCTCTCACTCTGTTAGTTTCGCGAAAGCAGACCTCATGTCCATCCTGATCGACAAGAACACCAAGGTCATCTGCCAGGGCTTCACCGGCAAGAACGGCACCTTCCACTCGGAAGCCGCGATTGCCTATGGCACCAAGATGGTCGGCGGCACCTCGCCGGGCAAAGGCGGCGCGACGCATCTGGGCCTGCCGGTGTTCGACACCGTGCGCGATGCGCGTGAGAAGACCGGCGCCGATGCATCGGTGATCTACGTGCCGCCGCCGGGTGCGGCCGACGCGATCTGCGAAGCCATCGACGCCGAGATCCCGCTGATCGTCTGCATCACCGAGGGCATTCCTGTCATCGACATGGTGCGCGTGAAGCGCTCGCTCGCGGCTTCCAAGTCGCGCCTGATCGGGCCGAACTGCCCGGGCGTCATGACCGCCGGCGAGTGCAAGATCGGCATCATGCCCGCCAACATCTTCAAGACCGGCTCGGTCGGCATCGTCTCCCGCTCGGGCACGCTGACCTATGAAGCCGTGTTCCAGACCTCCCAGGAGGGTCTCGGCCAGACCACTGCGGTCGGCATCGGCGGCGACCCGGTCAAGGGAACCGAGTTCATCGACGTCCTGGAAATGCTGCTCGCCGACCCCAAGACCGAGTCGATCATCATGATCGGCGAGATCGGCGGTTCCGCCGAGGAGGACGCCGCCCAGTTCCTCAAGGACGAGGCCAAGCGCGGCCGCAAGAAGCCGATGGTCGGCTTCATCGCCGGTGTCACCGCCCCTCCCGGCCGCCGCATGGGCCATGCCGGTGCGATCATCTCGGGCGGCAAGGGCGACGCCGGTTCCAAGACCGAAGCGATGAAATCGGCTGGGATTACAGTGTCTCCGTCGCCCGCCCGCCTCGGCCATACGCTTGCCGAAAAGTTGAAAGGATAATTCACTTCTTCGTACTTTTCCGAGCGAAGTTTCGCAGCAAATAGGGTAAAGGGTGCCTGTCGCGCCGAGCCTCTGCCGGGGAGCTCGGTGCCAGCGCCGTTTGTTATGCGCGAACCGAAATCGCCAGGAACTCAAGTATGTCTCGCCAGGACGCGAACGCAGCCTTTGCCTTGTCCTCCTTTTTGCAGGGCACCAACGCCACCTACATCGACGAAATCTACGCCCGCTACGAGAAGGACCCGTCCTCGGTCGACGCCGAGTGGCAGGAGTTCTTCAAGAGCCTGAACGACCAGCCCGCCGACGTCCGGAAGAACGCCGCGGGCCCGTCCTGGGAGCGCGCCAACTGGCCGCTGACCCCGCAGGACGATCTCACCTCCGCCCTCGACGGCAACTGGGCCGAAGTCGAGAAGGCGGTCGGTGCCAAGATCGCCGCCAAGGCGCAGGCAAAGGGAGGCGACAAGGGCGCCGGCCTCTCCTCCGCCGACCTGCTCCAGGCGACGCGCGATTCCGTCCGCGCCCTGATGCTGATCCGCTCCTACCGCATGCGCGGTCACTTCCACGCCAAGCTCGATCCGCTCGGCATCGAAGCCCCGCGCAACCGCGAAGAGCTCGATCCGCGCACCTACGGCTTCAGCGAAGCCGATTTCGACCGCAAGATCTTCCTCGATCACGTGCTCGGTCTCGAATATGGCAGCTTGCGCGAGATCACCGCGATCTGCGAGCGCACCTATTGCCAGACGCTCGGCGTCGAATTCATGCACATCAGCAACGCCGCGCAGAAGGCCTGGATCCAGGAGCGCATCGAGGGTCCGGACAAGGAGATCTCGTTCACCCGCGAAGGCCGCAGAGCCATCCTGACCAAGCTGGTCGAAGCCGAAGGTTTTGAAAAGTTCTGCGACACCAAGTTCACCGGCACCAAGCGCTTCGGTCTCGACGGCGCTGAATCGCTGATCCCGGCGCTCGAGCAGATCATCAAGCGCGGTGGCAATCTCGGCGTGAAGGAGATCGTGCTGGGCATGCCGCATCGCGGCCGCCTCAACGTGCTGACGCAGGTGATGGGCAAGGCGCACCGCGCCCTGTTCCACGAGTTCAAGGGCGGCTCGGCCAACCCCGACGCGGTCGAAGGCTCGGGCGACGTCAAATATCACCTCGGCGCATCCTCGGACCGCGAGTTCGACGGCAACCGCATCCATCTGTCGCTGACCGCCAATCCCTCGCATCTCGAGATCGTCGATCCCGTCGTGCTCGGCAAGGTGCGTGCGAAGCAGGACCAGCACGGCGATCCGCCGGACATGCGCATCTCCGTCATGCCGCTGCTGATGCACGGCGACGCCGCGTTCGCCGGCCAGGGCGTGGTCGCCGAGTGCTTCGGTCTGTCCGACCTGAAGGGCTACCGCACCGGCGGCTCCGTGCACTTCATCGTCAACAACCAGATCGGCTTCACCACCTATCCGCGTTACTCGCGCTCCTCGCCCTATCCGTCGGATGTGGCGAAGATGATCGACGCGCCGATCTTCCACGTGAACGGCGACGATCCGGAAGCCGTCGTGTTCGCGGCCAAGGTCGCGACCGAGTTCCGGCAGAAATTCCACAAGCCCGTCGTCATCGACATGTTCTGCTACCGCAGGCATGGCCACAACGAGGGCGACGAGCCGGCCTTCACCCAGCCGGTGATGTACAAGCGCATCGCCGCGCATCCCTCGACGCTCGAGCTCTACGCTCGCCGCCTGATCGGCGAAGGCGTGATGACCCAGGGCGAGGTCGACAAGGCCAAGGCCGACTGGCGCGCCCGGCTTGATGCCGAGTTCGAGGCCGGCACCTCCTACAAGCCGAACAAGGCCGACTGGCTCGACGGCAAGTGGGCGGGCTTCAAGATCGCCGACCAGGAAGAGGACGCCCGCCGCGGCGTCACCGGCGTCGATTTGCCTGTTCTGAAGGACATTGGCCGCAAGATCACCAAGGTGCCTGACGGCTTCCGCGTCCACCGCACCATCCAGCGCTTCCTGGAAAACCGCGCCAAGGCGATCGACGGCAACGCGGGCATCGACTGGGCGACCGGCGAGGCGCTGGCGTTCTGCACGCTGCTGCAGGAAAACCACCACGTCCGCCTGTCCGGACAGGATTCCGAGCGCGGCACCTTCTCGCAGCGCCACTCGGTCCTGATCGACCAGGAGGACGAGAGCCGCTACACGCCGTTCAACCATCTCGGCAACGAGCAGGGCCATTACGAGGTCATCAACTCGCTGCTGTCGGAGGAAGCCGTGCTCGGCTTCGAATACGGCTACTCGCTCGCCGAGCCGAACACGCTGACGCTCTGGGAAGCCCAGTTCGGCGACTTCGCCAACGGCGCGCAGGTCGTGTTCGACCAGTTCATCTCCTCGGGCGAGCGCAAATGGCTGCGCATGTCCGGCCTCGTCTGCCTCCTGCCGCACGGCTATGAGGGGCAGGGACCGGAGCACTCCTCGGCGCGCCTCGAGCGCTACCTGCAGATGTGCGCCGAAGACAACATGCAGGTGGTCTACCCGACCACGCCGGCGAACTACTTCCACGTGCTGCGGCGCCAGCTTCATCGCGAAATCCGCAAGCCGCTGATCGTGATGACGCCCAAGTCGCTGCTGCGTCACAAGCGGGCAGTGTCGCGCATCGAGGAACTTGCGAAGGACACGACCTTCCACCGCATCCTCTATGATGACGCCCAGATGCTGCCGAACGAAGCCGTCAAGCTCGTTCCGGACGAGAAGGTCCGCCGCATCGTGCTGTGCTCCGGCAAGGTCTATTACGACCTCTACGAGGAGCGCGAGAAGCGCGGCATCGACGACATCTATCTGATGCGCGTCGAGCAGCTCTATCCGGTGCCGCTGAAGGCGCTGGTGGCCGAGCTGTCGCGCTTCAAGAAGGCCGAAGTGGTGTGGTGCCAGGAAGAGCCCCGCAACATGGGTGCCTGGCACTTCATCGAGCCCTATCTGGAATGGGTGCTGAACCAGGTGAACGGCGTGAGCCGGCGTCCGCGTTATGTCGGCCGCGCCGCTTCCGCCGCGACCGCCACTGGTCTGATGTCCAAGCATCAGGCGCAGTTGAAGGCGTTCCTGGACGAAGCACTGAGCTGAACTTTTTTAACTGCGTCATGCCCCGCTCGGAAGAGCGG
>NZ_AJQF01000347.1:0-16184 GCF_000261705.1 Bradyrhizobium genomosp. III
TCCCGGCTCGCTGGATGGCTTGCTTTTCGCGGGCCATTGACGACCGACTTATGACCGCACCGGCGATCCCTTAAGGAAAAGACCATGACTGAAATTCGTGTGCCGACGCTCGGCGAATCCGTCACCGAGGCCACCATCGGCCGCTGGTTCAAGAAGGCCGGCGACCCCGTCGCCGTCGACGAGCCCTTGGTGGAGCTCGAGACCGACAAGGTCACCATCGAGGTCCCGGCGCCCTCCGCCGGCACGCTGAGCGAGATCATCGCCGCCGATGGCGCCACCGTCGCGGTCGGCGCGCTGCTCGGCCAGATCACGGAAGGCGCCGCAGGCGCTGCCAAGCCCGCCGCTGCTCCCGCCAAGCCCGCCGCTGCCGCTCCTGCCGCCGCTGCTGCTTCCGCCCCGGCCCCGGCCGCGAAGGCGCCGCCGGCCGACGCACCGCTCGCCCCGTCCGTGCGCAAGCTCTCGGCTGAGACCGGCGTCGATGCCTCCACCGTTCCGGGCTCCGGCAAGGACGGCCGCGTCACCAAGGGCGACATGCTCGCCGCGATCGAGCGTGCGGCCTCCGCGCCGACCCCGGTCAACCAGCCCGCCGCCGCCGTGCAGATGCGCAGCCCGTCACCGGCCGACGATGCCGCCCGCGAAGAGCGCGTCAAGATGACCCGCCTGCGCCAGACCATCGCGCGCCGCCTCAAGGACGTGCAGAACACCGCGGCCATGCTGACGACCTTCAACGAGGTCGACATGACCAACGTGATGGCGCTGCGTGCCCACTACAAGGATGCGTTCGAGAAGAAGCACGGCTCCAAGCTCGGCTTCATGGGCTTCTTCACCAAGGCCGTCGTGCAGGCGCTGAAGGACATCCCGGCCGTCAACGCCGAGATCGACGGCACCGATTTGATCTACAAGAACTACTACCACATCGGTGTCGCCGTCGGCACCGACAAGGGCCTCGTCGTGCCCGTAGTGCGCGACTGCGACCACAAGTCGATCGCTGACATCGAGAAGGGCATCGCCGATTTCGGCCGCCGCGCCCGGGACGGCCAGCTCAAGATCGACGAGATGCAGGGCGGCACCTTCACCATCACCAATGGCGGCATCTACGGCTCGCTGATGTCGACCCCGATCCTGAACGCGCCGCAGTCCGGCATCCTCGGCATGCACAAGATCCAGGAGCGGCCGATGGCCGTCGGCGGCAAGATCGAGGTCCGCCCGATGATGTATCTGGCACTGTCCTATGATCACCGCGTGATCGACGGCAAGGAAGCCGTCACCTTCCTGGTTCGCGTCAAGGAGAGCCTGGAAGATCCGGCGCGCCTGGTGCTCGATCTCTGATCCCTGATGCTCTGCGAGCGCCGTCGCCATTCGCGACGGCGCGTGTCGAACCATGGAGGCGCGCGTGACGGATAAAGTCGTTGTCATCACCGGCGGCAGCCGCGGCATCGGGCGGGCGACTGCGATTGCGGCGGCCGCGCGCGGCTTTCGTGTCGTGGTCGGTTACGCCAGCAACAAGAAGGCCGCCGACGAGGTGGTCGCGCTGATCGAGGCCAGCAATGGCAAGGCGATCGCGGTGAAATGCGATGTGGCCGAGGAAAGCGACATCCTCGCGCTGTTCAAGGCGGCCGACAAGTTCGGCACGTTAGGGGCGCTCGTCAACAATGGCGGCATCGTCGGCCAGAGCGGCGTGCGGGTCGACGAGATGTCGGCCGAGCGCATCCAGCGCGTCATGGCGGTCAACGTCACCGGGTCGATCCTCTGCGCGCGCGAAGCGGTGAAGCGGATGTCGACCAAGCACGGCGGCAACGGCGGCGTCATCGTCAATCTGTCGTCGGTCGCCGCCAAGCTCGGCTCGCCCAACACCTATGTCGATTACGCCGCGTCCAAGGGCGCGGTGGATTCCTTCACCATCGGTCTTGGCCATGAAGTCGCAGCCGAAGGCATCCGCGTCGCCGCGATCCGCCCCGGCCTGATCGACACCGAAATCCACGCCGCCGGCGGCGAGCCCGATCGCGCCCATCGTCTGGCCCATCTGGTGCCGATGAAGCGCGTCGGCACATCGGATGAAATCGCCAATGCCATCGTCTGGCTGATGTCGGACGAGGCCTCCTATGTCACCTCAGCCATTCTCGATGTGTCCGGCGGACGCTGACGCACCGGCGGACGCTGACACATCCTCATCACGCCTAACCTTACGGGACTTTCTCTCATGGCTACCTACGATCTCGTCGTCATCGGCACCGGACCGGGCGGTTATGTCTGCGCGGTGCGCGCAGCCCAGCTCGGCATGAAAGTCGCCGTGGTCGAAAAGAACGCAACCCTCGGCGGCACCTGCCTCAATGTCGGCTGCATGCCGTCGAAGGCGCTGCTGCACGCGTCCGAGATGTTCGAGGAAGCCGGGCACTCCTTCGCCAAGATGGGCGTGTCGGTCTCCTCGCCGAAGCTCGATCTTCCCGCGATGATGAACTTCAAGCAGCAGGGCATCGACGGCAACGTCAAGGGCGTCGAGTTCCTGATGAAGAAGAACAAGATCGACGTGCTCAAGGGCACCGGCAAGATCTTGGGGACCGGCAAGGTCGCGGTCTCCGCCGACGGCAAGTCGCAGACGATCGAAACGAAGAGCATCGTGATCGCGACCGGTTCGGACATCGCGCGCCTCAAGGGCATCGAGATCGACGAGAAGCGCATCGTGTCCTCGACCGGCGCGCTGTCGCTCGACAAGGTGCCCGGCAAGCTCTTGATCGTCGGCGCCGGCGTGATCGGCCTCGAGCTCGGCTCGGTCTGGCACCGTCTCGGCGCCGAAGTCGTCGTCGTCGAATTCCTGGATCGCATCCTGCCCGGCATGGACGGCGAGATCGCCAAGCAATTCCAGCGCATCCTGGAAAAGCAGGGCTTTGCGTTCAAGCTTGGCGCCAAGGTCACCGCCGTCGACGGCTCAGGCAAGACGCTGAAGGCGACCATCGAACCCGCCGCCGGCGGCGCCGCCGAGACGCTCGAAGCCGACGTCGTTCTGGTCTGTATCGGCCGCGTGCCCTACACCGACGCGCTCGGCCTGAAGGAAGCCGGCGTCGCGCTGGACAATCGCGGCCGTGTGCAGATCGATCCGCACTTCGCCACCAGCGTGAAGGGCGTCTATGCGATCGGCGACGTCGTCGCAGGCCCGATGCTCGCGCACAAGGCCGAGGATGAAGGCGTGGCGGTGGCCGAGATCATCGCCGGCCAGGCCGGCCACGTGAATTACGATGTGATCCCAGGCGTCGTGTATACCACGCCGGAAGTGTCCTCCGTCGGCAAGACCGAGGAGGAACTGAAGCAGGCGGGCGTGGCTTATACCGTCGGGAAATTTCCCTTTACCGCCAACGGCCGCTCCAAGGTCAACCAGACCACTGACGGCTTTGTGAAGATTCTCGCAGATGCGAAGACCGATCGCGTGCTCGGCGTGCACATTATCGGCCGCGAAGCCGGCGAAATGATCCATGAGGCCTGTGTTCTCATGGAGTTTGGCGGCAGTGCGGAAGATCTCGCGCGCACCTGCCACGCGCATCCGACCCGCTCGGAGGCCATCAAGGAAGCCGCGCTTGCAGTCGGCAAGCGGGCCATCCATATGTAGCCAAGCGCCCAGCGCCGAATCGGGCGGGAAACACATGCTGCGCCGCCTTCTTCAACCGGTCTGGGTCCTGCTTGCGATCGTCTTCCTGATCGAAGCCTGGCTGTGGGACCATCTCGAGCCGATCGTTGCGCGGGTTGTCGCAGCCGTCCCGCTCGCACGTTTCAAGCAATGGCTGACGGAGCGCGTCGATGCGCTGTCGCCGGCCATGACGCTGATCGTGTTCGCGGTCCCCATCGTCCCGCTGTTTCCGCTCAAGCTGGTCGGCCTGTGGCTGCTCACGCATGAATACTGGACCAGCGCGGTCTTCACGATCGTTTTCGCGAAGCTGCTCGGCGTCGGCGTCACCGCCTTCGTGTTCGACGTGACGCGCGACAAGCTTTTGGAGATGCACTGGTTCGAGCGGATCTACGATCTGGTGATGAAGGTCCGCGCCAAGGCCGCCGAGCTGGTCGACCCGATCAAGCGCCGTATCCGCGAGCTGATCGCCGGCAACGGCGAGGGCTGGTCGTCACGCACGCTGCGTGTGATCCAGCGCTTCAGGAAGAGCGTGCACCAGGCGCGGTGATCTCTGACCGTCACCCTGAGGCGGCCGCTTCTTCAGCGGCCCTCGAAGGGCGACGGCCCGAATGTTTCCATGCAGCCATAGCGGTGGCCGTTCATCCTTCGAGGCTCCCCGCGCGATGCTGTGCCTCGCGCGCCTCGCACCTCAGGATGACGGAGTTCGTAGCGCGGCCGCCTGCGCCAACTAATGCAAATGCACCAGATGCGGCCACCACAGGCCGAGCGCGGTCATGAGCAGGCCGCCGAGCGTCAGGATGCCGGCGACATAGGCCAGCGCGAACATGCCGGTGATGATGGTGGCCGAGGCCAGCACGATGCCGATCTGGAAGGCGGCCGAGGCCAGCTCGAAGTGATGGTATTTCGCGGTCGCCTCGTCGCGCTCGTGCTCGGCATGCTTGGCCTTCTCGGCGAGCTGCTCGGTGCCTTCGCCGGTCTCGGGCTCGGAGCGGTAGCGCTGCGCGGTCTTGGTCCAGTCGTCGATCTGCTTCTGCACCGTCGCCTTCATGGCGTCGTCGGTGGTGCCGGCCAGCGTCAGCTTGCCCTGCTCGGCCGCGGTCACCACCACGGTACGGCGGATGCTCTTGGCCTGGAAGAACGCCCAGAGATTGGCGCCCTCGACGTTCTTGCTGATGGATTCGGTCTGGGCGCCCTTGCCGAGCGTCTCCGAGATCGCCAGGAACAGCGCCAGCACGGCGATCAGGAGCGCGATCTTCTTGTTCGAGCCGGACGCGTGTTCGGCGTGCTCGGCATGCTCCATGCTTTCATGTGCGCTCATCAGTCTCTCCTGCCTCGGTTCCGCAACGATTGACCGAACCGCGCGGCGAGCGCAAGAGGCACGCTCGCTGTGACAGCTTCATGTCAGGAATCAGTGGCGTTCAGCGCCTTGGATGCGCGCTGGCATAGACTTCCAGCAGGCGCTCGGAATCGATTCCGGTATAGATCTGCGTGGTCGAGAGCGAGGAATGGCCGAGCAATTCCTGGATGGCGCGTAAGTCCCCGCCGCGTGACAACAGATGCGTGGCGAAGGAATGCCGGAGCGCGTGCGGCGTCGCGCTGTCGGGCAGGCCGAGTGCGCCGCGCAGCCGCTCCATCGCGAGCTGGATGATGCGTGGGCTCAAGGGCCCGCCGCGCGCGCCGACGAAGATGGGGCCCTCGGCGGGCAACGGATACGGGCACATCGCGACGTATTCCTGCACGAGCTCGAGCACGTTCTGCAGCACCGGCACCATGCGGGTCTTGTTGCCTTTGCCGGTCACGATCAGCACGTCGCCCTCGCCGGGACGCGGCACCTCGCGGCGCTTCAGCCCGAGCGCTTCGGAGATGCGCAGGCCGGAGCCGTAGAGCAACGCCATCACGGCAGCGTCGCGCGCCAAAATCCAGGTCTCGCGATCCTCGCCCGCCCGCTCGTCGGCATCGGCAAGGCGCTTGGCCGATGCCATCGGCAGCGGCTTCGGCAAGGTCTTGGCCACCTTCGGCGCGCGGATCGCCGAGAGTGCGCCGACCTTGCCCTTGCCCTCGCGCTCGAGGAAGCGGCCGAAGGAGCGCAGGCCCGCCAGCGCGCGCATCAAGCTGCGGCCGGCAATGTCGTCGGCGCGGCGCATTGCCATGAAGGCGCGGACGTCGGTGGCTTCCAGCGCGGCGAAGCGCTCAAGCGTCACGCGTTCCCCCCAGTGGCTGCAGAGGAAATCCAGGCACTGCCGCAAGTCGCGGCCATAGGCTTCCAGCGTCTTCGGCGACAACCGCCGCTCGGCGCCGAGATGCGACAGCCAGCGCGTCATCTCCTGCGCGATCGAGGGATCGGCGCTGGCGAGCTCGATTTGTGGGGCGACGGCTTTGCTCATGCGCACTGGACGTGGTGATTCCACCCAGTATATCGCATCACACCCGTTTATCGTTCGCTAAGGCCGCCTCAGGGCGCTAGCCTTGAGGCCCCCGGTTCCGATTCTTCGTTCATGGATCACACCTCGCGCAGCACCACCGCCCCCACCAACGCGACCGGCATGGTCGACGTGCTGGTGCCGGTCGCGCTCGACCAGACCTATTCCTACAAGGTGCCGCGCGGGATGGAGCTGAAGGCGGGCGATCTCGTCGCCGTGCCGCTCGGGCCGCGCGAGGTGCTGGCCGTGGTCTGGGGAGAGAACGCCAATCCCGATCCGCGCCTGCACAACCGTCTCAAGGAGGTCAACGAGAAGCTCGATATCCCGCCGCTCAAGCCCGAGCTGCGGTCCGTGGTCGACTGGGTCGCCAATTACACGCTGAGCCCGCGCGGCATGGTGCTGCGCATGTGCCTGCGGATGGGCGAGAATCTCGGCCCCGAGCGGGTGCGCCCCGGCGTGCGCCTGGTCGGCGACCCGCCGAAAAGACTGACGCCGGCGCGCCAGCGCGTGATCGAGGTGCTGTCGGACCGGCTGCTCCACGGCAAGTCCGAAGCCGCCAAGGAAGCCGGCGTCTCCTCAGGCGTGATCGACGGGCTCGTCGACGAGGGCACGCTCACGGTCGAGCCGATGCCGCCGCCTCCGCCGCCGCCGGTGCCCGATCCGGATTTCGGCCGGCCGGACTTTACCCCGCTGCAGCGCGCCGCGGTCGACACGATGCGCGCGCTCGCCGCCAACGGCACCTTCCATGTCGCATTGCTCGACGGCGTCACCGGCTCCGGCAAGACCGAGGTCTATTTCGAGGCGATCGCGGAAGCCATCCGCCGCGGCAGGCAATCGCTGATCCTGATGCCGGAGATCGCGCTCACCGGCCAGTTCCTCGATCGCTTCGCGCGACGTTTCGGCGTACGGCCGATCGAATGGCATTCCGAGCTGACGCCGCGCACGCGCGCGCGGAACTGGGCGGCGATCTCGGGAGGGAGCGCGCCGGTCGTGGTCGGCGCACGCTCGGCGCTGTTTCTCCCCTACGCCAATCTCGGGCTGATCGTCGTCGATGAGGAGCACGACCAGGCCTACAAGCAGGACGAGGGCGTGCATTATCACGCCCGCGACATGGCGGTGGTGCGCGCGCATATCGCCAAGATCCCGGTCGTGCTGGCCTCGGCGACGCCGTCGGTCGAGTCCGAGGTCAATGCGCGCAAGAACCGCTATCAGCGCATCGCGCTGCCCTCGCGCTTCGGTGGCCAGCACATGCCGCATATCGAGGCCATCGACATGCGCCGGGAGCCGCCGGCGCGCGGCCGCTTCATCTCGCCGCGGCTCGCCGGGGAGATCAGAAAAGCGATCGAGAAACGCGAGCAGGCGCTGCTGTTCCTCAATCGCCGCGGCTATGCGCCGCTGACCCTGTGCCGCGGCTGCGGCCATCGCTTCGCCTGCACCATCTGCGATGCCTGGCTGGTCGATCACCGTTTCCGTCAGCGCCTGGTCTGCCATCATTGCGGCTTCTCGATGCCGCGTCCGCATCTCTGCCCGAATTGCTCGGCCGAGGAATCGCTGGTCGCGGTCGGCCCGGGCGTCGAGCGCCTGCAGGAGGAGGCGGCGGCGCTGTTTCCGCAGGCGCGCACCATGGTGCTGTCGAGCGATCTCATCACCTCGATCGAGACGATGCGCTCGGAGCTTGCCGAGATCGCGGAGGGCCGCGTCGACATCATCATCGGCACGCAGCTCGTGGCCAAGGGCCACAATTTCCCGCGGCTCAATCTGGTCGGCGTGGTCGATGCGGATCTTGGTCTTTCCAACGGCGATCCGCGTGCGGCGGAACGCACCTGGCAATTGCTCAACCAGGTGATCGGCCGCGCCGGGCGCGAGCAGGGCCGCGGCGTCGGCTATCTCCAGACCCACCAGCCCGATCATCCCGTGATGAAGGCGCTGATCGCCTGCGACCGCGAGGCCTTTTACGACAGCGAGATCGATCTGCGCGAGCGCACGCTGTATCCGCCGTTCGGCCGGCTCGCCAGCCTGATCATCTCCGCCGGCGACCGCCCGAGCGCCGAGGGTCTCGGCCGCCGCCTCGTCGCGCTCGCCCCGCGCGACGAGCGCGTGGTGGTGCTGGGACCTGCGGAAGCGCCGCTCGCCGTGATCAAGGGCCGCTACCGCTTCCGCATCCTGGTGAAATCGGCGCGCGGTTTCGATCTGTCGGACTATTTGCGCAATTGGCTCGCCGTCTGCCCGAAGCCGACGGGCAATCAGAAGCTCGAAGTCGACGTCGATCCGCAGAGCTTCTTATAGCGGGCCACCGCTCTCTCCCCTCTCGTGCCCCGGACGCAGTGCAGCGCCCTTCAGCGCTGCGCTGCTGGGCCGGGGCCCATGGCGCCATGCTGCACCGTGTTGCTCTGGGTCCCGGCTCTGCGCCGCAACGCTCACGCGTTGCAGCTTGTCCGGGACACGAGCGGCGATGACGAGCCAATAAACCAATAAAAAAGCCCGCGGTCCCCCAAGACCGCGGGCTTGTTTCATGCGCGCATCAAACTGATGAAAACTGCGCGCGCTCGATGAGACGCTTTGTTGCGCCTTAGGAGACGACTTCCGCGGTGACGCGGCCGACGCCGGCGCCGGTGAGGCCGATGGCGCGGGCAGCGCCCGTGGAGAGGTCGAGAACCCGGCCGCGAATGAACGGGCCGCGGTCATTGATGGTGACGACAACGCTCTGGCCGCGGTGGGTGACGCGCAGCTTGGTGCCGAACGGCAGCGAGCGGTGCGCCGCGGTCAGGGCGTTCTGGTTGAAGCGCTGGCCCGAGGCCGTGCGGCTGCCGGACTCGTTGCCGTAAAAGGAGGCCACGCCGGAGAAGCTGTGGCCCGTGCCCGAGGTCGGCGTCATCGACGCATTGGCGTTGCGCCAATCGGAGGTCGCGTTGGTATCGGTCTGAGCGTGGTGGCGGTGATGATGATGCCGGTGATGCCGGGATTTGGCGGAAGCTTCGGTGGCAGTTCCACCGATGAGGAGAGTTGCGGCTACGAAAGCAATCGCCGTGCGTGGCCGGGTCACAAAGCCCAGCGTCTTCAAAGACAGCATTTAGTGGTCCCTAAGCTAGTATTGCCACACATGTGGCTAGTGGAGCCCCCATCAGTTTGTGAGCGGGTTGGCGTTTCGATTCCTAATGAGGCGTGAATTGGGCAGTAAATCCATTCTGTGTCGTCATGAAACATCTTGTTACCGCGACGACATATTCAGCGGATGTTCCGTAATCTTCGCCTTTAACGATTTGTTAATTCACTTAATACTTCGAAATACTGTAAAAACGAAGTCATCACCTTGAGCATTTAGAATTGGGTAAGTATTCGGCGAGTGGAGCCGGCGAGGCGGGGATCACGCCTCAGCGATCCGTGTTCATGGCCGCTATGCGCTGAGAGCAGGAACCAACAAGGCGAGGCACGGCAGAACCCCCGCGAAAATTCCGTGACGGGCACCTCGTCACCATGTCCCTGCTCAAGTCCCTGATAGCGGTCGTCGGATCGGGTAGTGATCGATGCATCCAGCGTGCGACGAACTGGCGACAGAACCTCGTGCCTTTAATTTGGCGTCATGTTGCACCTGCGCGCCTGCTATGTTAGCAAAGCCGCGATTTTAACGGATCCGGCACGTCCCGTGTCGGCCGGAAATCGAAGTCCCGCTTGAATTCCAAGGGCTTGGATCGCTTGGCGCCGCTTTGTGGCGACGGTTTTTCCCTTGCGAGTTTGACAGCAAAAAGAGCGCGTCTGTGGCTGCAGAAGATACGTCCGTTTCAGGTGTGTCCGGCCGTTATGCAACGGCCTTGTTTGAACTGGCCCGCGACCAGAAAGTGGTCGACGAGGTCAAAGCCGATCTCGAGAAATTCGAGGCCATGCTGAACGAGAGCGCCGATCTGAGGCGCCTCGTCCGCAGCCCGGTTTTCGCAGCCGATGCCCAGTCCAAGGCCCTGTCGGCCGTGCTGGCCAAGGCCGGCATCGCCGGCATCTCCGCCAATTTCCTGAAAGTCCTGACCGCCAATCGCCGCCTGTTCGCGGTGGTCGACGTCATTCGCGCCTACCGGGCCCTGGTCGCCAGGTTCAAGGGCGAGGTGACGGCCGACATCACCGTGGCGGAAACGCTTTCGGACAAGAATCTCGACGCCCTCAAGGTTGCCCTGAAGTCGGTGACCGGCAAGGACGTCGCGCTCAACGTGAATGTCGATCCCTCGATCATCGGTGGCCTCGTCGTCAAGCTCGGCAGCCGCATGATCGATAGTTCGCTTCGCACCAAACTCAATTCGATCAAGCACGCGATGAAAGAGGCAGGCTGATGGACATCCGCGCCGCGGAAATTTCCGCGATCCTCAAGGACCAGATCAAGAATTTCGGCCAGGAAGCTGAAGTCTCCGAAGTCGGACAGGTGCTGTCCGTCGGCGACGGTATCGCTCGCGTCTACGGTCTGGACAACGTCCAGGCCGGCGAAATGGTCGAGTTCGAGAACGGCACCCGCGGCATGGCGCTGAACCTCGAAACCGACAACGTCGGCGTCGTGATCTTCGGCGGCGACCGTGAGATCAAGGAAGGCCAGACCGTCAAGCGCACCCGCGCCATCGTGGACGCGCCGGTCGGCAAGGGCCTGCTCGGCCGCGTCGTTGACGCACTCGGCAATCCGATCGACGGCAAGGGCCCGATCCAGGCCGACAAGCGCATGCGCGTCGACGTCAAGGCGCCCGGCATCATTCCGCGCAAGTCGGTGAGCGAGCCGATGGCGACCGGCCTCAAGGCGATCGACGCCCTGATCCCGATCGGCCGCGGCCAGCGCGAACTGATCATCGGCGACCGTCAGACCGGCAAGACCGCGATCGCGCTCGACACCATCCTGAACCAGAAGCCGCTCAACGCGCAGCCCGACGAGAACATCAAGCTGTACTGCGTCTACGTCGCGGTCGGCCAGAAGCGCTCGACGGTTGCCCAGTTCGTGAAGGTGCTGGAAGAGCAGGGCGCGCTCGAATATTCGATCGTCGTCGCCGCCACCGCGTCGGATCCGGCGCCGATGCAGTACATCGCGCCGTTCACCGCCTGCACCATGGGCGAGTTCTTCCGCGACAACGGCATGCACGCGGTCATCATCTATGACGATCTGTCCAAGCAGGCCGTCGCCTACCGCCAGATGTCGCTGCTGCTGCGCCGCCCGCCGGGCCGCGAAGCCTATCCGGGCGACGTGTTCTATCTGCATTCCCGTCTGCTCGAGCGCGCGGCCAAGCTCAGCAAGGATCACGGCTCGGGCTCGCTGACCGCACTGCCGGTCATCGAAACCCAGGCCAACGACGTGTCGGCCTACATTCCGACCAACGTCATCTCGATCACCGACGGCCAGATCTTCCTGGAAACCGACCTGTTCTTCCAGGGCATCCGTCCCGCGGTGAACGTCGGTCTGTCGGTGTCGCGCGTCGGCTCCTCGGCGCAGACCAAGGCCACCAAGAAGGTCGCCGGCAAGATCAAGGGCGAGCTGGCGCAGTACCGCGAAATGGCGGCTTTCGCGCAGTTCGGCTCCGACTTGGACGCCTCGACCCAGCGCCTGCTGAACCGCGGCTCGCGCCTGACCGAGCTCCTGAAGCAGCCGCAGTTCGCGCCGCTGAAGATGGAAGAGCAGGTCTGCGTGATCTGGGCCGGCACCAACGGCTATCTCGATCCGCTCCCGGTCAACAAGGTGCGCGCGTTCGAGGACGGCCTGCTGTCGCTGCTGCGCGGCAAGAACGTCGAGATCCTCAATTCGATCCGCGACACCCGCGACCTCTCCGACGACGTGGCTGCCAAGCTGAAGTCGGTTGTCGAAGGTTTTGCGAAGAGCTTCGCGTAAGAAAGAACCGTCGCGGCCGGGCTAAAGCGCGAAGCGCGTCTTCGCAATTGAAGTCCCGGCCATCCACGTCCAGCGACGTGTGAGACGGCACGTGCATGCCCGGGACGAGCCCGGGCATGACGACTGGGATAGGCTAGGGGCTTGATCCGAGAGATCGAACCGCCGGGGTGAACGAAGAATGGCGTCACTTAAAGACATGCGCGTGCGCATCGCCTCCACCAAGGCGACGCAAAAGATCACCAAGGCCATGCAGATGGTCGCGGCGTCCAGGTTGCGCCGCGCCCAACAGGCGGCCGAAGCTGCGCGCCCCTATGCCGACAAGATGAGCGCGGTGATCTCCAACATCGCCAGCGCTGCCGCCGGTTCGCCCGGCGCGCCGGCGCTGCTTGCCGGCACCGGCAAGGACCAGGTCCACCTGCTGCTGGTCTGCACCGGCGAGCGCGGCCTGTCCGGCGCCTTCAACTCCTCGATCGTGCGTCTCGCGCGCGATCGTGCCCAGGCGCTGATGGCGCAGGGCAAGGAAGTCAAATTCTTCTGCGTCGGCCGCAAGGGCTATGAGCAGCTCCGCCGCCAGTTCGACAAGCAGATCGTCGAGCATCTCGACCTGCGCAGCGTTCGTCAGCTCGGTTTCGTCAACGCCGAGGACATCGCCAGGAAGGTGCTGGCCCGTTTCGAGAACGGCGAGTTCGACGTCTGCACGCTGTTCTACGCGCAGTTCAAGTCGGTGATCGCCCAGATCCCGACCGCGCAGCAGATCATTCCGCTGGTCGTGGAAGAGAAGGCGGCGAACGCGCCGTCGACGTCCTACGAATATGAGCCGGAGGAGGACGAACTCCTTTCGGGCCTGCTGCCGCGCAACATCGCGGTGCAGATCTTCCGCGCGCTGCTGGAGAACACCGCTTCGTTCTACGGCGCGCAGATGAGCTCGATGGACAACGCCACCCGCAACGCCGGCGAAATGATCCGCAAGCAAACCCAGATCTACAACCGAACCCGTCAAGCCCAGATCACCAAGGAGCTGATCGAGATCATCTCCGGCGCCGAGGCGGTCTGACGCACAAATTCAACGACGGTCGTTCAAGTACAGAATTTCGAAGGAGAGCTTCATGGCTACAGCAGCTAACCCGGTCGGTCGCGTCACCCAGGTCATGGGCGCCGTCGTCGACGTTCAGTTCGAGGGCCACCTCCCGGCCATTCTCAATTCGCTGGAAACCAAGAACGGCAACATCCGCCTCGTGCTGGAAGTTGCGCAGCATCTCGGTGAGTCCACCGTCCGCACGATTGCGATGGACGTGACCGAAGGTCTGGTGCGCGGCCAGGAAGTGACCGACACCGGCCAACCGATCCGCGTTCCCGTCGGCGAAGGCACCCTCGGCCGCATCATCAACGTCATCGGCGAGCCGATCGACGAAGCCGGCCCGGTCAACGCCGAAGGCCTGCGCCCCATCCATCAGGACGCGCCGAGCTACACCGACCAGTCGACCGAAGCTGAAATTCTGGTCACCGGCATCAAGGTCGTCGATCTCCTGGCTCCCTATGCGAAGGGCGGCAAGATCGGCCTGTTCGGCGGCGCCGGCGTCGGCAAGACCGTGCTGATCCAGGAGCTGATCAACAACGTCGCGAAGGCGCACGGCGGTTACTCCGTGTTCGCCGGCGTCGGCGAGCGTACCCGCGAGGGCAACGACCTCTACCACGAGTTCATCGAATCCAAGGTCAACGCCGATCCGAAGAATCCGGATCCGAGCGTGAAGTCGAAGTGCGCGCTGGTGTTCGGCCAGATGAACGAGCCGCCCGGCGCCCGCGCCCGCGTCGCGCTCACGGGTCTCACCATCGCGGAAGACTTCCGCGACAAGGGCCAGGACGTGCTGTTCTTCGTCGACAACATCTTCCGCTTCACCCAGGCCGGCTCGGAAGTGTCGGCGCTGCTCGGCCGCATTCCTTCGGCGGTGGGTTATCAGCCGACGCTCGCCACCGACATGGGCGCGCTGCAGGAGCGCATCACCACCACGCAGAAGGGTTCGATCACCTCGGTGCAGGCCATCTACGTTCCGGCCGACGACTTGACCGACCCGGCGCCCGCGACCTCGTTCGCGCATCTTGACGCGACCACCACGCTGTCGCGCTCGATCGCCGAAAAGGGCATCTATCCGGCGGTGGACCCGCTGGACTCGACCTCGCGCATGCTCTCCCCGCTGGTCGTCGGCGAGGAGCACTACGCGGTTGCCCGTCAGGTCCAGCAGGTGCTGCAGCGCTACAAGGCGCTCCAGGACATCATCGCCATTCTCGGCATGGACGAGCTTTCGGAAGAGGACAAGCTGACGGTGGCGCGCGCCCGCAAGGTCGAGCGCTTCATGTCGCAGCCGTTCCACGTCGCCGAAATCTTCACGGGATCGCCGGGCAAGTTCGTCGAGCTCGCCGACACCATCAAGGGCTTCAAGGGCCTGGTGGAAGGCAAGTACGACCACCTGCCCGAAGCAGCCTTCTACATGGTTGGCACGATCGAAGAAGCCGTCGAGAAGGGCAAGAAGCTGGCGGCGGAAGCGGCCTAAGGCGCGAATGGCGAATGGGGAGTAGCGAATAGACGCGCTGCTCTCTTCGCCACTCGCCATTCGCTACTCACCATTCGCAGGTACACCATGGCCACCTTCCACTTCGATCTCGTCTCTCCGGAAAAGCTCGCCTTCTCGGGCGAGGTCGATCAGGTCGACATCCCCGGCGTCGAGGGTGATTTCGGCGTGCTGGCAGGGCATGCGCCGGTCGTGGCCGCGATCCGTCCGGGCATCCTCACCATCACCACCGCTGGCCGCCATGAGAAGGTCATCGTGCTCGGCGGTCTCGCCGAAGTCTCCGAAAAGGGCCTGACCGTGCTCGCCGACGTCGCGACATCGCTGGCCGAGCTCGACCGCGCCCAGTTCGCCGCGACCGTCTCGGAGATGGAAGAGGGGCTGAAGGAGCACGAAGGCAGCGAGCTCGATCAGGCGATCGAGCGGCTCGACCACTTCAAGAGCATCCAGCAGCAGCTCAACTCGACGGCTATGCACTAAGCCCCGGGGCACCGCTCCGGGGCTCGAACGAGAATTCCTGCAAGACATTCCCTGACCAAAGTGCAGCGCTCGTCACACCCGTGGCGGGCGCTGAAACTTTGTTGCACCCCGCCGCCGATAACGGCATTCTGCCGGTGCGAATTTGGTCCGGGGGCCGGTGGCGGATGAAACGCAAGATCGCAGCGATTTTCGCGGCCGATATTGCCGGCTACTCGAGACTGGTCGCGGAAGACGAGGAGGAGACGCTGCGGCGTCTGGCCTCCTATCGCGAAGTTGTCGACGATTTCATCGCGAGGGCCGGCGGGCGCATCTTCAATACGGCGGGCGATGCCGTGCTCGCGGAATTCCCGAGCGCGGTCGATGCGGTGCGTTGCGCGATCGACATTCAGGAATCCCTGCGGACCCGCAACATGGCCTATCCGCCGAGCCGGCAGATGTCGTTCCGCATCGGCATCACCATCGGCGACGTGGTCGAGCGCAACGGCGATCTGCTCGGCGACGGCGTCAACATCGCGGCGCGGCTGGAGGGTCTCGCCGAGGTCGGCGGCATCTGCGTCTCGCGCGCAGTGCATGAGCAGGTCGCCAACAAGCTCTCGGTGCAGTTCGCCGATATCGGCGCGCAGGAGGTCAAGAACATCCCGACGCCGGTGCATGCCTACATGGTGGCGATGCGGCGCGAGGACGGCAGCTATACCAAGCCGCAGCTGAAGAAGGCGGGCTCAAAGCTCGCCACGGCGCCGGTATGGATGTGGCCGCTGGTGGTCGCAGTCGTCTCGATCGCCGCCATCGGCGTCACCGGCTTCCTCTACAACACCAAGCTCAAGCAGACGGCGAATGTCGCGGCGACGCCGGCCGCAGCACCAAGCGCGGAGCCGAGCTCCGCGCCGACGCAGCTCGCCAAGGCGCCGATGTCGCCGATGGCGCCGCAGAATGCTGGCGCTGCGATGGCGCCGATGCCTGCGCCGTCACCCTCGGCCGCGCCGATAGCGGGCAAGTTTGCGGCCGACAGCGTGCCCTTCATCAACGAGCGCGTCCGCACCTTTCTTGCCGGAGACTATTCCACCGCCGGCGACTACAAGGCCTTCGCGCTCAATGTCGGCGGCTTCACCGGCTCGGCCCTGAATCAGCCGAACGAGGAGGCCGCGCGCAACACCGCGCTCGAGCAGTGCCAGAAGCGCGCCGATGCTGCGCAATCGCCGCGGCGCTGCGAGCTCTATGCGGTCGGCAACAACGTCGTCTACACGCACGGCAGGGGG
>NZ_AJQF01000348.1:0-3113 GCF_000261705.1 Bradyrhizobium genomosp. III
ACGACGCCATGACCGAGCGGAGCTTCGCATCGAAGGAGTTTCCGATGGTGCGCGAACCGCAAAAGGTCCGGCTCGAGAACATGTTCGTGCCGGCGGCGAAATCCCGCTCGGTTGCGCTCGGCCCCGGCGGACAATATTTCATGGTGCTCGGCGCCTCGTCCGCCGAAGATGCAGCGCGCCGTTCGCTGGAATCGTGCGGCGCGATTGCCGGCGTGGCGTGCCTCGTGGTCGCGATCGACGACAATTTCGTCGTGCCGATCCCGACGCTGTTCAGGATCACCGGCTTCTTCAATGCCGCCTCCAACGCCTCGATCATGGCGGATGCGCGCGGCGAGGTCGTGCGCAAGCTCGGTGACGGCATGGGCTGGAACGCGGTCGCGGTCGGCACCGCGGGCCGGCCAGGCCTCGGCCTCAAGGCCGCCGTCACCTCCGCACTCGCCGACTGCGCCAAGCGCGACAGCGACTGCCACGTCATCGCGCTCGGCCCGTTCACGGTGGGGCCGATTAATTAGCGCGTGCTTTGATTGAGCCCGATCGCTGCCGGGCGCGAGATGCGCTCCCTCTCCCGCTTGCGGGGGAGGGCTGGGGTGGGGGTGTCTCCGCAACGGGACACTCCCTGGGTGGAGAGAGCCCCCACCCGGCGCTTCGCGCCGACCTCCCCCGCAAGCGGGAGAGGTTGGACACCCGTGACGGATTGCGCAGCGCTGTGAACTTCTTCCGCGGTGTCAATCGCTTCACAACAACCACAGCCCACCGCGCCGGCGGCGGCCTTCTACTGTGCATGGGGTTGATTTCGCGGTTTCAGTTTGCGAAGGCCGCGAACTGCTGCGCGACGGCTTGATAGACCTCCCGTCGGAACGGCACCACGACGTCGGCAACACGGTCCAGACGCTCCCAGCGCCAGGCGTCGAACTCGGCGGGCTGGCCGTTGCGCGGCGTCAGCGGGTCGATCTCGTCATCCTTGCCGGTGAAGCGCAGCGCGAACCATTTTTGCCGCTGGCCGCGAAACTTCGCGAGGCGATGCGTCTGCGGTCCGTCATAGGGCGGGAATTCGTAGCTGAGCCAATCGGTCTCGCCGAGATAGTCCGCGCTGACGACGCTGGTCTCCTCCCAGAGCTCGCGCATCGCGGCATCGCGCAAATTCTCGCCGTCGTCGACGCCGCCCTGCGGCATCTGCCAATCGAGGCCGGGCAGGATGATCTCGGGACCGTCGCCCTTGAAGCGATGGCCGATCAACACGCGGCCTTCGGTGTTGAAGAGAGCGATCCCCACGTTGGGGCGGTAGGGCTTTTCATTCGTCACGCGCAAATCTCTCATCGTCATTCCCGGGTGCATTAGCACCGAAGCCGGGACGACAATTCGATTTATTGGTCCGCCAGCGCAGAAAATTCCTGCACCACGCGCTCATAGACCGGGCGCTTGAAGGGAATGATCAGCCCGGTCAGATTCTTCATCGGTTCCCAGCGCCAGCTCACGAATTCGGCCTTGTGGCCGCCGCCGCCAGGATTGGCGACATTGATCTCGCTGTCCTTGCCGGTGAAGCGCACGGCGAACCATTTCTGGCGCTGGCCGCGGTAGCGGCCCTTCCAGGCGCGCCCGGCGACCGTGCGCGGAATGTCGTAGGTGAGCCAGTCCGGGACCTCGCCGAGCCGCTCGACCGAGCGCACGCTGGTCTCCTCATAGAGCTCGCGCTTGGCGGCTTCCCAGGTGTCCTCGCCGGGATCGACGCCGCCTTGCGGCATCTGCCAGACATGGGTGTCGTCGACATGCTCGATGCCGCCGGCGCGGCGGCCGATGAACACCCGTCCCTCTGTGTTGATCAGCATCACACCGACGCAGGTCCGGTAGGGCAGATCCTCGTAACGCGCCATTCCGCCAGACCTCTCGCATGCTGCTGGTTGCGGCTTGACCGGTCCCGCGGGACCCGTGCCGTACCAATCCGTTGATTTAGCTGGATTTTGATTTCAGCATCGCGGTTGTCAATGGCACCAAAAGGATACCCCGGTCGCCCAATGTCTTGGTCCAGGCGCCGATGCGCTCGATCGAGACGGGAAGGGCGGAGGCGGTGCCGACAGCCGCGCCGCGCTCGCGTGCCGCCGATTCGAGCTTGTTCAGGGCGCGGTCGATCTCGGTCGGGGTCGGCACCACGTCGATCGCGATGTCGCCCTTGCCGAATGGCATGGCCTGGTTCGCCGCGGCCTGGGCTGCAATGCTGCGGGGCGAGGAGCCGTCGTCGAAGAAACCGAGGCCGCGCTTGGCCGCCTCGCGGATGATCGGCTGCATCGCCGGCTCCGTCGCGACGAAGCGGGCGCCCATGAAATTGGTGATGCCGGCATAGCCCTGCATCCGGCTGAAATGCCAGTACAGGCGGTCCATGTTCTGGTCGGCGCTGAGCGAGGTCAGCAGCGTCTGCGGTCCCGGATCATTGTCGGGGAAGTCGTAGGGCTCCATCGGGATCTGGAGGAAGATCTCGTGGCGCTGCGCGCGGGCCCGTTCGGCGAGCTTGCCGGGATCGGTGCCGTAGGGCGTGAAGGCCAGCGTCACCGCTGCCGGCAGCCTCATGATGGCATCGGCGGTCTTGGCGGCGCCGACGCCGAGGCCGCCGATCACGATGGCGACCACGGGCATCTTGGCGGCCTTGGCGCGATCGGCGTCCGCCGCATAGACGTTGAACGGCTTCAGCCCGTCGGCGACCACCGGGATCATGCCGTAGCGTGACTTCTCAAGCAGTTTTGGATTGATCCCGGCCATGACCGGCGGCGGGGCCGAAGGGGCCCCGGCCTTGTCGCCTGCGTCCTCGCCGATCACCACGTCGTGGCGGGCGCCGGTGGAGCCGTCGATCATGGTGACGGTCTTCTGCTCGCCGGGGGCGGCCTGCCTCGGCGCCTCCTGGCTGTCGTGCTTGCCGTCCTGCTTGCTAGCTTGCTTGCTGTCCTGGCCGGCGGCCGGCTTCTCGTCGGCAGCCTTGTCGGCGCCCTTCTCGCTGATGGCGATCCGCGTCATCGGCTCGCCGCCGAGCGGATCCTTGTTGAAGATGGCGAAGCCGGCAAAGGTGAGGAGGAACAGGCCGAGCAGCACGGCGAGCGCCTGCATGGCCGTGAACGGCAGGCGCA
>NZ_AJQF01000349.1:0-6265 GCF_000261705.1 Bradyrhizobium genomosp. III
TGTCCGAGCGGGGCGCTCAGATCATCGGCCGTTTCAGTCATGCGCGATCCCGAATCACTGCCAATGACGATACCACGCCGGGGTCAAGCGGCGGCAGGCCGGGATAGGCCGGGGATCCCAGGAGTTATCAGCAACCAGGAGTTCCAAGCAAAAAGGGCGGCTCCCAGGAGCCGCCCTTTCGTGGGATCGCGCGGATACGCCGACTTAGTTCGCCGCTTTGGGCTTGTCGGTCGTGGCCTTGTTGTCGCCGCCGGGGGTGGGCGCGGCGGAGGCGCTGTTCTTGATGCCGTGGAGCAGGTCGTCGGCGAGCTTGAGCGCCTTGTCGTCCTTGGCGTCCGGCGGGACGTAGGACTGCGAGCCGGTCTTCTCGTCGCCGTCGTTTTTCAGATGGCCGCGCAGCGAAGCCTCGCCCTTGGTGTCGGTGCGCGACTTCAGCTCGTCCGGCACGTCCTGCAGCACTTCGATGTCGGGCACGATGCCCTTGGCCTGGATCGACTTGCCCGACGGCGTGTAATAGCGCGCCGTGGTCAGCCGCAGCGCGCCATTGCCGCTTCCGAGCGGAATGATGGTCTGCACCGAGCCCTTGCCGAACGAGCGCGTGCCGACGATGGTCGCGCGCTTGTGGTCCTGCAGCGCGCCGGCGACGATCTCCGAGGCCGAGGCCGAGCCGCCATTGACCAGCACAATAACAGGCTTGCCCTTGGTCAGATCGCCCGAATGCGCGGTGCGACGCTGGGTCTCCTCGGCATTGCGGCCGCGGGTCGACACGATCTCGCCCTTCTCCAGGAACGAGTCGGAGACAGTGACTGCTTCCTCGAGCAGGCCGCCCGGATTGTTGCGGAGGTCGATGATGTAGCCCTTCAGCTTGTCGCCGATCTGGTTCGAGAGGTTGGCGACCTCGCGCTTCAGGCCTTCGGTGGTCTGCTCGTTGAAGGTGGTGATGCGGATATAGGCGATGTCGTCGGCCTCGACGCGTGCGCGCACCGAGCGGACGCGGATGTTGTCGCGCACCAGGGTGACGTCGATCGGATTGTCCTGACCCTTGCGGATGATCTTGAGCTTGATCTTGGTATTGACGGGGCCGCGCATCTTCTCGACCGCCTGGTTCAGCGTCAGGCCCTGCACCGCCTCGTCGTCGAGATTGGTGATGATGTCGTTGGCCATGACACCGGCGCGCGAAGCTGGGGTGTCGTCGATCGGCGAGACCACCTTGATCAGGCCGTCTTCCATCGTGACCTCGATGCCGAGGCCGCCGAACTCACCGCGGGTCTGCACCTGCATGTCGCGGAAGCTCTTGGCGTCCATGTAGCTCGAATGCGGATCGAGGCCGGTGAGCATGCCGCTGATGGCGGATTCGATCAGCTTGGTGTCGTCGGGCTTCTCGACATAGTCGGAGCGCACGCGCTCGAAGACGTCGCCGAACAGATTGAGCTGACGATAGGTGTCTGCGGTGGCGGCTCGCGCGCTGGAGCCCATGAACACCGCACGCGGCTGGGTCACGAACAGCATCAGCGCCGCACCGGTGGCCGCGCTGAGGAGGATTACTGAAGTCTTGCGCATCATCCGCGAACCTTCTCGCCTTCATTTGCGGCCCACCATGGGCCTGGATCGATTGGAGTGCCGTCCTTACGGAACTCGACATACAGCACAGGTTGACTCGCGTTCGTCGCGAGAATGGAAGCGACCTGAGAGGTCGACCCCATGGTCGCGACCGGCTCCCCCGTGAGCACAAACTGTCCGATGTTGACCGAAATGCGCTCCATCCCGGCGATCAGGACATGATACCCGCCCCCGGCATTGAGGATCAAGAGTTGTCCATAGCTGCGGAACGGGCCTGAATAGACCACCCAGCCGTCACACGGCGTTGTGACCTGGGAGCCGGGCTTGGTCGCCAGGGAAATGCCCTTCTGGACCCCGCCGGCCCCGTCGGAACCGCCGAAATCCCTGATCTTGTTACCGTTAACCGGAAGAGGCAGGAGACCCTTGGCGGAGGCAAAGACGATCGCGGGGGTGGTCCGGGACCGGTCCTTGAACACGCCCGGGCCGGACTTGACGCTCGCGCTTGCGGCCGCCTTGGCCTCGGCCTGCCTTGCGGCCTCGGCTGCCTTCTCGGCGGCCTTGGCTGCGCTCTGCAGATCCTGCTCCATCTTGGTGATCAGGCCCTGGAGATCGCCGACCTGCCTCGAAAGCGCGATGGCGCGCGAATTCTCGGCATCGAGGTCCTTTTCGCGTGCCGCCTGCTGGCGCTGCCGCTCGTCGACGAGGGCGGTGAGCCGGGTCTGGTCGCTCCTGACCTTGTCGCGATCGGAGGCGAGCTGGTCGCGCTCGGTGGCGATATTCTTGCGCAAGGCCACGAGCTCGCCGAGCTCGCCTGCGATCCTCTCGGCGCGGCCGCGCAGCTCCGGCACCACGGCGCCGAGCAGCATCGCCGTGCGCAGTGATTGCAGCGCATCTTCGGGCCGCACCAGCAGCGCAGGCGGCGTGCGCCGTCCGGCCCGCTGCAGTGCTGCCAGCACCTCGACGATGTCGGCACGGCGCGAATCGAGCGAGGAGCGCATCGCCTGCTCGCGTCCGTTGAGCGCGCGCAACCGGGCTTCGGTCTCGTCGATCTTGGTCTCCACGTTGCGCACATTGGCGGCGGTGTCGATCAGCTGCTGATTGAGCTGGGTACGGTCCTGGCCGAGTGAGGTGATCTCGGCCTTGAGCTTGGCCTGCGCCTCTTCCGCGCTCTTCTGCCTGGCACGCGCGGCTTCGAGCTCCTGCTCGCGCTGCTTGATGGCGTCGGGCGAGACGGCGGCGGTCTGGGGCGCCGGCGCCGCGGTCTGGGCTTGCGCGAGGCTTGCGCCGGCAACGCTTGTGATCAGCAACAGGTTGAGGAGCGGCGCTCGCATCGTGTCGGCAAAGGTGCTCGTTGTGGCGCGCATCACGCGCGGTGATAGGGGTGGCCGGCCAGAATGGTGGCGGCCCGATAAAGCTGTTCCAGAAGCATGACGCGGACCATTTGGTGCGGCCAGGTCGCAGAGCCGAACGCGATCGCGAGCTTCACCTTACGGCGCAATTCGGGCGAAAGTCCGTCCGCCCCTCCGATCACGAAGATAGTATGTCCGGCTCCCTCGTCTCGCCAGCGTCCGAGATGCCGTGCGAATACGGTGGAGTCGAGATTTTGCCCGCGCTCGTCCAGTGCCACCAGGATCGATTTGTCCGGAATATGCGCGGAGATCGCGGCGGCCTCTTCGGTCATCCGCGTCGCGGTGTCGCGCGCGCGGCTCTCGGGGATTTCGTGGACCAGGAGCTCGCGGAATCCGAGCTTGCGGCCGGCCTCGTCGAACCGCTCGAAATAGCGGTCGGCAAGCTCCCGTTCGGGGCCCTGCTTCAGCCGTCCCACCGCAATGACAGCAACGCGCATGATATCTTCAGGGGTCTGATATCTTCAGGGTCGTGTTTTCAAGACCGCGCGCAAATGGCGCGCGCACGACGCTAGCATGCGCGTCAGCCGATTCGAAATCGGCTCGATCAGCCTAGATCGCCTTCGCCGCGATCGCTTTCGCAGCCCCTGGGCCCTGCGTGTACAATCGCTCGAGATTGTAGAACTCGCGGACCTCGGGTCTGAACACGTGCACGATCACGTCGCCGGAATCGATCAGCACCCAGTCGCAATTGGGCAAGCCCTCGACATGGATGTTCTTGATGCCGTTTTCCTTGAGGCCCTTGGCGACGTTTTCCGCGATCGCGCCAACGTGCCGGTTCACCCGGCCGGTGGTGACGATCATGTAGTCGGAGTACGCCGATTTGCCGCGAAGGTCGATGGTGACCGTCTCTTCCGCCTTCATGTCGTCGAGGCGGGAGAGGATCAGGCTCAGCGTCTTGTCGGCGTCGGGTTGCGCCTTCAAGGCCGCAGCTTTGGCTGATGTTTTACGCGCCGGCTTGGCAACCTTGGGTAAAACAGACTTCGTCGAAGCTGACTTGGACAATACAGATGTGGTCAGGGACCATTCCTTTCACTGTATCGCGAACGCCGAATCCGGCGCTCACCGGTTACACTACATCATGTGGGGTTAAGGGTTTCAATATGCCAGAGAGGCTGAAGCCCACACGAGATCCGCGCACTTGTCCTCACATTGTACCTTTCCAGCTCCCGTCCGGGTTCCGTAAGCCGGTCGAGGACAGATTCAGCTTCATTCCGGTCAGGAAAACCCAGGCCGGCGCCGGCTGATCCGCAAGCAGCGCTGCCTTGTTCTCGGGGAGGCGATAGCGCGCCAGCGCCTGGGCGGCGGGGGAGGCGAGGGCGCGAAAACTCTGCGGCGGGCGGTCGATGACTGCCATCGGCACCTGGCCGGCGATGCGCCGCCAGTGCTGCCAACGATGGAATTGAGCGAGATTGTCGGCGCCCATGATCCAGACAAAGCGCAGGCCGCTGAGGCGGCGGCGCAAGGTGTTGATCGTGTCGATAGTGTAGCGCGTGCGGATGACGGATTCGAGACAGCTGACCTCGATCCTGGGATCATCGGCGACGTCGCGCGCGGCCTGCATGCGCTCCCCGAGCTCATGCAGATTGCCGTTCTCCTTCAGCGGATTGCCCGGAGTCACCAGCCACCACACGCGGTCGAGCTGAAGGCGCTTCAGCGCGAACTGGCTGATCGCGCGATGCGCCTGGTGCGGCGGATTGAACGAGCCGCCGAGCAGGCCGATGCGCATGCCTTCGGTGTAGGGCGGTATCGCCTGCGCGAAGAAGCGGGGGGCGACGAAATTGTTACTCAATGTCCGCGCCCCGCGACGTTACTTACGGCCGTGTCTGACCGGTGCCGTGAACGCGATATTTGAAGCTCGTCAGCTGCTCGGCCCCGACCGGGCCGCGGGCGTGGAAGCGGCCGGTCGCAATCCCGATCTCGGCGCCGAAGCCGAACTCGCCGCCATCGGCGAACTGCGTGGAGGCGTTGTGCAGCACGATCGCGGAATCGACCTCGCTCAGGAATTTCCTCGCAGCCGCCTCATCCGCGCTCACGATCGCATCGGTGTGATGCGAGCCATGGTTCTGAATGTGCGCGATTGCGCCATCGACGCCGTCGACGACCTTCGCCGCGATGATCGCGTCGAGATATTCGGTGTCCCAATCGTCTTCGCTCGCAGGTTTTACGCGCGCATCCGTTCCTTGCACCGTTTCGTCGCCGCGTACTTCGCAGCCCGCATCGATCAGCATCTCGACCAGCGGCTTCAGATTTTTGCCGGCCGCGGCGCGATCGACCAGCAGCGTCTCGGCCGCGCCGCAGACCCCGGTGCGGCGCATTTTTGCGTTGAGCACGAGCGACTTCGCCATCGCGAGGTCGGCGCTGGCATCGACATAGACGTGGTTGACGCCTTCCAGATGCGCGAACACAGGCACGCGCGCTTCCTGCTCGACGCGCGCGACGAGGCTTTTTCCCCCGCGGGGCACGATCACGTCGACGGCGCCGTTCAGGCCCGAGAGCATCATGCCGACGGCCGCGCGGTCGCGCGTCGGGACCAGCGTGATCGCAGCTTCAGGCAGGCCGGCTTCACGCAGGCCCTGCACCAGGCATTCATGGATCGCGCGGCAGGACCGAAAACTGTCCGAGCCGCCGCGCAGGATCACGGCATTGCCGGACTTCAGGCACAGCACGCCGGCGTCGGCCGCAACGTTCGGACGGCTCTCGAAGATCACGCCGACGACGCCGAGCGGCACGCGCACGCGCTCGATCCTCATGCCGTTTGGCCGCTGCCAGCTCTCGGTGACGATGCCGACGGGATCGGCGATGCCGCGTACGATGCCGATGCCCTCGGCCATGCCCTCGATGCGGGCCGGCGTCAGCGTCAGGCGGTCGATGAAGGAGGAGGTGGCATTGCCGGAGGCGCGGGCTTCGGCGACGTCCTCGGCATTGGCGGCGAGGATCGCCGCAGAGCTCGCGCGGATCGCCCGCTCCATGGCTTCCAGCGCCCGGTTTTTCTGCTCCGGCGGCGCCAGCGCCAGCACGCGCGCGGCAGCGCGGGCGCGGGTTCCGAGATCGGACATCAGCGCCAAGAGATCGGTAGTCCGATCGGCATTGCCGTCAACGGCTTTGAGGGGGGCGGCCATTGGAGTTTCAACCTTCTGCTAAGGCGGTGTCCTAGCACGGAAATCCCGCTTTTGCGAAGGGCGGGGAGGGTATGGCAGGGGCCCGGCGGGCGGTTGCTGGGCTCGGCCACCGGCCTAGCCCCAACGTCATGGCCGGGCTTGATGTTTAGTCCGGGGACATGGCTGACACCTGTTCGG
>NZ_AJQF01000350.1:0-10804 GCF_000261705.1 Bradyrhizobium genomosp. III
GATCGCGATACGCCCCTCTTCCTTGGGCCGGGTTGTCGCGACACATACGTGATTTCCGAATTTCGGTAAAGTGGGATATTTTTGATGACACGGATTGACCCACGGCTCGGGTGTTTTGCCCGTCGGACAACGCAAGGGCTCGTGGGAACGCGTTCGTAGGGTGCAAAGGCGCAAAGCGCCGTGCACACCATCTCTCTCCACTCGGGCCAATCGTGGGCACGCTTCCGCCTTCGCTCTCCGAGCTACGGCGGACAAGTCGCTTTGCCCACCCTACGGCACCGTGCCGCCTACGGAGCCGCGCCGGCGAGACGTTCGATCACGATATCGAGCAGCGCGCGCAGACGGGCGAGCCGCCTGAGATCGCGGTGATAACCGACATAGGTGTCGCGGCCGGGCGGCGCCGTTCCGATGTCGAGCGCGACCAGGCGGCGGTCGCGGTCGCCGAGCGGACGCGGCAGCACGGCAAAGCCGCCGCCGCTCGCGCAAAGCTCGGCTTGCACCTGCCTGTTGTTGCTGCGCGAGGCGACGGCTGCATTCGGCAGCGCGCGCTTCAGCCAGACGGCGTCCGGCATGTCGGCGAACTCGGCATTCATCGTCACGACGCGGACAGCGCTGCCGTCGCCGGCGCGCGGCGGCTTGCTGCCCCTCTTGCCATAGAGCGCGTGGGGAATGTGCAGCAGCTTTCTGGAGATCACCTCGGGCTCGCTGAACGGCTTGATGCGAAACACGAGATCGGCTTCACGCCGCGGCAGACTGTAGAGCCGCGCATCGGTCAGGAGCTCCACCGTCACCTTGGGGTGACGCTTGCCGAATGCGGCGATCACCGGCGACAGCATCACCGTCCCGAACCAGTCCGACGATGACAGGCGGAGCAGGCCGTCGAGCTGCGTCTCCGCACCGGACACATGGCGCTCCAGCGCGAGCGCCTCGTCCTCGATCCGCTCGGCATGGCGGAGCACGGCGGCGCCCTCGTCGGTCAGCACCAGGCCATCCGCCGTGCGCTGGAACAGCGTCTGTCCCAGCGACGTCTCGAGCGCGCGAAGCCGCCGGCCCATCGTCGGCTGGGTCTGGCCGATTTTTCGTGCGGCAGCGCCGAGCGTGCCTTCGCGCGCAATTGCCAGGAAGATGCGCAGATCACTCCAGTCCATCAGGAATCCCGCCATACATAAATGTATGACGATTGTACAACCTTGTTCCTTCTCATGCAAAATTTCATGGGCATATTGAGCCGATCACGGAGCAAGACGATCATGACGAGACAATCGACGATGCGCGCAACTGTCCTGGAGACCCACAACGCTCCCTTGCGCCTCTCAACCATCTCCACGCCCGAGATCGGCCCGCACGACGTGCTGGTGCGGGTGCGCGCGAGCGCGGTCAATCCGCTCGACACCAAGATCCAGGCCGGCGCCGCGGCGCATGCCCGCCACCCGCTGCCGGCAATTCTCGGCATCGATCTCGCCGGCGTGGTCGAGCTGGCCGGGCGCGAGGTCTCGCGGTTCAAGCCGGGCGACGAGGTCTACGGGATGACCGGTGGCGTCGGCGGCGTACAGGGATCGCTCGCCGAATTCGCCGCGGTCGATGCCGATCTCCTCGCATTGAAGCCTGCCAATCTCGGCATGCGGGAAGCTGCCGCGCTGCCGCTGATCGTCATCACGGCCTGGGAAGGCCTGATCGATCGGGCGGCGTTGAAGGCGGGCCAGAAGGTATTGATTCATGGCGGTGCGGGCGGCGTCGGTCATGTCGCGATCCAGATCGCGCGCGCCTTCGGAGCGGAGGTGTTCGCAACCGGTTCGCCGTCGCAGCGCGCCACCATCGAAGGTTTCGGCGCCGTATTCATCGACCGCGACAGTTCGGTCGAAGCCTGCGTGGCGCAGCACACCGGCGGCCGCGGCTTCGACATCGTCTACGACACCGTCGGCGGCAAGGTGCTCGACGCTTCCTTCGAAGCGGTGCGCCGCTTCGGCCATGTGGTGAGCGCGCTCGGCTGGGGCACGCATGCGCTTGCGCCGCTGTCATTCCGGGCAGCCACCTATTCAGGCGTGTTCACGCTGCTGCCGCTGCTGTCGGGCGAAGGCCGCGCGCATCATGGAGAGATCATGGCGGAGGCCACGCGCCTCGCCGAGGCCGGCAAGCTCGTGCCGCTGCTCGACGCCAGGCGCTTTACGCTGGAGAACGTCGACGACGCCTATGCCCTGATCAGGGATCACGCCGCCAAGGGCAAGCTCGTCGTCGATATCTGAGGTGGAGCTTGTAGCCGGATGGAGCTGTGCGCGCCGCTAGTCCTCGCTGGACGCGGCGGAGCGGTTGCGCAAATAGGCCTGCGACAACAGGAAGAACAACGCGCGCTCGCCATGATATTTGGCGGAGGGCCGGGTGCGCTCGAAACCGTCGGCAAAGATCTTGCCGGACTGGTCGCACACCTGCCATCGCCAGCCAAACCGCTTGCGCCTGGTGAGGATCACTTCGAACATGCCGACGAGCTTGGTCCCCTGCTCCTTGCCGGTCTCGCAAAGGCATCCAAGCCCCTGCTCCGGCCTCCCCCATTAGACGGATGCCCGACATATAACCCAGCGGAGTGGAAAGAGAATAAAATTGATGATCGGAAATTCGTCTCTTGCACCGCTGTGATGAGGACGGCGGGGGTGCGGGAATAAGCTTTCGCCAGCGGTGTTTGCCTCGGCCCCAGGAGGCAATCTGCTGGCGCTTGCAGTATTCAAAGCAGAACACAGGGGGTGATGGGGATGAGCATTTTGCTTACCAGTCCCCACGACGCATGCGACGGTAACAGGAGATGCACGTTCGTGCGCTCGATGAGAATTTCCGTGCCGGACGTCAGGTCGGTGTCAGGTTGCAGGCGGCACCGCCGCCAGGACCTTAGCGCGCGACGGCCTTAGCGCGCGAGGGCCTTAGCGCGCGACGACTTCCACCTCGCCGTCGACGCCGTTGACGACGTTGAATCCGCGCTCGTAGACCTTGCCCTCGTTCTTGGCGATGGCGCGGTATTCGCCTTCGGAGAGCACGACGCGCGGGAAGGCGCCGATCGATTCCTTGATGACGTCGCCGCCCGGGGTCAGCACCGACCAGGCGGTGTTGGCGAGCGCCTCGCCGCCCCTGTCGCTGACCAGCTTGAGCGTGATCACGGCTGCGCGGTGGGTGATGGTGACGTCGGTGAGCTTGCTGGCCTGGACGCGGATGTCGGAGCGCACCACCGAATTGGCGTCGCCATAGTTGGAGATGATGTAGTAGGTGCCCTCCGGCAGCAGCACGACGTCGCCGGCGGCGACGTTCGGCACCAAGGAGGCACGCTCGCCGGATTCGAACTGGCTGCCCTTGTAGATCGCGAACGAGATCTGGTTCTGGGGAATGCGGCTGGTGCCGACCCGACCCTCGATCCGCAGGCCCCCGGCCGGGAGCACGAAGGACTCGCGGTCGGTCTCGGCCTTCAGGCTGACGGTGCGCACCGCGCTGACGAGGCCGAAGGCGACGTGCACGACGTAATTGCCGGGCGGCAGCACGATATTGGGCGTGGCGCTTCGGTCCTCGCGGATCAGCTTGAAGGTGCCGTTCTCATCGGGACGGTCGGCAAACACGCGCCAGACCAGGCCGCTGGTGATCGCCGGAGAATCCTTGCCGTATTTCGCGGTCAGCGACAGCACGCCCTGTCCGGGCACGGCCGCATTGAGCGGGGCGGCCGGCGGCACGGTCGTGACCGCGGGCGGCGGCATGCTGGGGGTCGTCGGCTGCATCAGGGTCGGCGGCAGGCTCGGGGGGCCGGCGCCAGGCCCGGAGGGCGGCGCCAGGCTGACGGCGCCGCCCGGCTCGGGCACCGAAGCCGGCGGGACCGGCGGCGGACGATCGGAGAAAAGCTGCGCCTGCGCAGCGTTTTGGCCTGAGGTAACGAGGCACGCGGCAAGGCTCAGCGCCGGCAGCAGCCTGCCGCTGCGCCGCCATCCGATGATGCCGTCACCCCCGCGTGTCATGCCCCCTGCTTTTCACCGAAAACGCGGCAAATTCAAGCCTCTGAAACCCCAGGAAATACGGGCCCGGTCCGATTGATGGAACCCGGTTGACGCCTGCGTGATTAGTCCAGCGGCAGCCAGCCCTCGCCACACTGCTGCCCCCTGCTTCCCGAACGGTATAAACCATGCTTGGCCCTCGCTCTGGTGCGGCGGAAGTCCGGTGCCTACTCTGGTGTCGAGGGCTGGCCCGGGTAGGAGAGTTTCGGTGCTTGATATCTTGAAGGGTCGTGGTGGGAACGGCTCGAACGGTGAGAAGATTGGCCTTGGCCCCACCCGTCGGCCGATCATCGGCCTTGCCCTCGGCGGCGGCGCGGCGCGCGGCTTTGCCCATATCGGAATCCTCAGGACCTTGATCGCCAACGGCATCGTGCCCGACGTCGTGGTCGGCACCTCCATCGGCGCCGTGGTCGGCGGCCTCCATGCGGCCGGCCGACTCGAGACGTTCGAAGAGTGGGGACGCAGCCTGCAAGGGATGCGCAACATCCTCGGCTATCTCGACATCCGCCTCAACGGCTCCGGCCTGCTCGGCGGCGAGAAGCTGGCGACCCGCCTCGAGAACGCGGTCGGACAGACCCTGATCGAGGACCTGCCCATCAAGTTCGCAAGCGTCGCGACCGAGGTCCGCACCGGCCACGAAATCTGGCTGACTCGCGGCCGCGTCGTCGATGCGATGCGCGCATCCTACGCCCTGCCCGGCATCTTCTCGCCCGTCCTGATCGGCGACCGCTGGCTGGTCGACGGCGCGCTGGTGAACCCGGTGCCGGTCTCGGCCGCCCGCGCGCTCGGCGCCGAAATCGTCATCGCCGCAAATCTTTCCAGCGACATCTTCACCCATTCCACGACGATCTATTCGCACGGCGCACCGCCCACGCCGGTCGCTCCGGGGGCCGAGGAGCCGACGGCCAAGCGGCGCTTCCCGCGCCTGTTCTCGCCCGAGAGGACGATGAAGCGCGAGTTCTTTGGCGGCAATGGCCGGCCCGGCATCTCCTCGGTGATGGTGGATGCCTTCAACATCATGCAGGACCGCATCACCCGCGCCCGCCTTGCCGGCGATCCGCCGGATCTGTTGATCACGCCGCGGGTCGGCCAGTTCGGCTGGTTCGACTTCCACCGCTCCGAAGACCTGATCGCTCATGGCACCCGCGCCGCGGAGCGCGCGCTGGAGTCGATCCAGGAGGCGATCCATGTGCTGGCGCCGGCGCCCGAAGGCACCGCTCCGAAAGCGGGCGAGCAGACCTGATCAGGCCGTCTTGATGTAGTCGCGCAGGGCTTCCTGCTCGGACTCGTATTCCTGGACCCGGCGCTTGACGATGTCGCCGATCGAGATCAGGCCGACCACCTTGCCGTTGTCGATCACGGGCAGATGGCGGAACTTGCCCGACGTCATCATCTCCATGAGCTCGGCGACCGTGTCGGTCTCCTTGCAGGTCACCACCTTGCGGGTCATGACCTGAGCGACCGGCTCCTCCAGCGCGCCGGCGCCGCGCTCGCCGAGCACGCGGACGATGTCGCGCTCCGACAGGATGCCCTCGAGCCGGCTCTGGTTCATCACCAGCACCGCGCCGATCTTCTTCTCACCGAGCAACTTGACCGCGGCAGCCAGCTTCGCGTCGGGCTCGACGCTCATGATCTGGTGGCCCTTGGTGTTGAGAATGGAACGTACCGTCATTGTTGCCTCCCTGAATCGGACCCGTCCGCCACTTGGCGGTCCGGACTTGTTCTTCGAGTCTTCAACTAACAGTTTAGGCGCCGGTTGCAGGCTCAGGCGCTTTGCGAAGCATCGCCGCTAGCGGCTTGCAGCTTCGGAACATTCTTTCTGCAAATGATGGATGAATTCGGGCCGCGCCGCAAGCGCCGCTTCAAATACGGTCTGAAACGTCCTGTGATGACGCATCCGCATCGTTTCGCACGCGCGGCACGGGATCGAACAGGGCGAACAGCAGCAGGCCGGCGAAGAAGCCGCCGATATGCGCCTGCCAGGCCACGCTCGTGGTTTCGGAATCGATGCCGATCGCACCGACGCCGAAGATGATGTTGACGCCGAACCACACGGCGAGGAAGCCGACCACCCGCCCGTCGCGCAGCGCACGCGATAGCGGCAGCGCCGGAACCTTTGCTGCGGTATCGGCGTCCGACCGGTTGAACGACAGGAAGCTGCCGCGCACGAAGGCGAAGCGGATCGCGGCTGCCATCGCGCCCGACACCGAGGCGGAGGCGCCGATCATCGGCGCCACCGCGTGCTCATGGGTGACGAGATGGGCGAGCGCGCCGGCCGCCGCCGTCACCGCCAGAAACAGAAAGAACCTGACCGCGCCGAACCGCCGCGCCAGCGCGCTGCCGAACGGCAAGAGCCAGAGCACGTTGAAGCCGAGATGGGTCAGATTGGCGTGCAGCAGCGAATAGGTGACGAACGTCCAGACCTTGGCGCCCGACCCGCCCGGGATCTGCAGATTGAGCAGCGAGGAATCGTATCGCTTCGGGATGAAGCCGAAGACGTCGATGGTCCAGTTCTCGAGCTCCGCCGGCAGCAGCACCCGCAGATGGATCACCGCCAGCAGGACGATATAGGCGGTCAGCGCCACAGGCAGCGTCAGGACCGGCTCGCGCGGAGCCTCCTCATGGGCGGCCGGCAGGCCGGGCTGAGAATCCTGCGGCGGAGAATCGTGCGGGGAATCCAAGGCAGCTTCGCTTTCAGGCGCGATCGGAACGATCCGTTTGGAGATAGTCGCCTTTGCCGGCCTTGCGCAAGTGCACAAAAGGAAAAGGCAGGGCCCTGGGAAGCCCTGCCTGTCCGTGTCGGCCTTCCGGTACCGGAGGAATGAAGGTGTATCCCCACCCCTCCCCGCGGCCCGTGACCAAACTGTTTGACGCCCTGTGTACAGACCCCGCCGAGAACCTGGATGAAAGCGGCGAGGCTTGCGACTGCGATCACCATAGCAGCGCCGCGCGAGGCGCAAAGGCCATAGTTAATTTAACGTTAACGACGCAAAGACTGCCTTAACGAGGGCGAAAACGCCCTCCCGGCATGGACGCTGCAAATCCCCTCCTGCACAACATCACAAGGGATCGCGGGTGCACTGAAGCGGGACAGCTTTGTCCCTTCGAGGTTGCACCCCGGGATAAGCGTTCAGACATGAAACATCCGTCGAGCCGCGCGTTCTTCGCGTATTGGGACAAGAAGCGCGGCGCCGCACGGGCCCCTGATAGGGCCGACATCGATCCGGCCGCGGTCCGCGGCCTGCTCGGCGACATTTTTGTCCTCTCCTGCGAGCCCAATCTCGGCTTTCCCTTCCGCGTCGCGGGCACGCGCGTCTGTGCGCTCGCGGGGTGTGACCTCAAGGACCAGAGCTTTGCGGCGCTGTTCACGGCCGCGAGCCGCGGCGAGATCGAGGAGATCACGACCATCGTCGCCGACGAGGCGTTAGGTGCGATCGCCGGCATCACGGCCGCGCGCGAGGACGGCAGCAAGGCCTATCTCGAGCTGTTGCTGCTGCCCTTCAACGCCCGCCCGCACACGCCGGTGAGCGTGACAGGCGTGCTCGCGCCGTTCGACGACGAATGCGGCGCGCTTTCAACCTTCACCCTCACCTCCTGGCGCTATCTGCACCAGCCGGAGAAGCTGCTGCCGCGCGCGATCCGCAAATTGCAGATCGCACGCGGGCTGATGGTGTATGAGGGGCTGAGATAGTCTCGCGCACGCGGATGGCCGTTTTTGCCGGATCTGCGTCATTCCTGATGTCGTTGCCAAGGGTTAGCTTCCGCCTCGCGTGAAGCAACGAGGTTCGGGTGACATCATCATGACATGGCGCGTTCTGGCGTTGAGCGGCCTCGGCTGCGTGGCGCTGCTGGCGGCGATCGGCGGAACCTGGCTGTTCCTGCTGCCAGGCACTCCGGCTCGGGGAGCCGCGCCCGCAATTTCCAGGGACGAGACCGAGGCGACGCTTGCGGCGCTGAAGCCGCCGAAGCGCGAACGCCCGCTGATCGCCATCGTCGGCATCAACGACATGACCGAGACGACAGACTATCTGATGCCCTACGGCATCCTCGCGCGCGCCGATGTCGCCGACGTCCTCACATTGGCGACGCAGCCCGGACCCGTCACGCTCTATCCCGCGCTGAAAGTGCAGCCGCATGCGACCATCGCCGAGTTCGACGCTGCGCATCCCGACGGCGCCGACTACGTGATCGTGCCCGCGATGAGCCGCGAAGACGATGCGGTCGCCCTGCAATGGATCAGAAGCCAGGCCGGCAAGGGCGCGATCATCGTCGGCGTCTGCGTCGGCGCCAAGGTCGTTGCCAACACCGGGCTGCTCGACGGCCGGCAGGCCACCACGCACTGGTATTCGGTGCGCGATCTGCAGAAGCATTCCGCGATCCGCTATGTCGCGGACCGC
Source organism: Bradyrhizobium genomosp. III (assembly GCF_000261705.1). Classification (NCBI taxonomy): domain Bacteria; kingdom Pseudomonadati; phylum Pseudomonadota; class Alphaproteobacteria; order Hyphomicrobiales; family Nitrobacteraceae; genus Bradyrhizobium; species Bradyrhizobium genomosp. III. The sequence goes on from NZ_AJQF01000350.1 coordinate 8,417, forward strand.
AGGCTGGTGGTCGAGCGCGGCGTCGCGACGACGACCGGCATCACCGCGTCCATGCCGATGGCCCTGACCCTGGTCGAGGCCATCGCCGGCCGCGCCAGGGCCGAAGCGGTCGCCGGCGACATCGGTCTTGCGGAGTGGAACGCGCGCCATCGCAGCGCGGCGTTCCAGTTCACACGCCCGTTCGCGCTGACGGCGATCGCCAACACGCTCGCATTCTGGAACCGCGAGCAACTCGGAATCGCGCTGACGCCAGGCATCGACGAGGTCTCGCTTGCGCTAATCGCCGATGCGTGGTCGCGCACCTATCGCTCGCGTGCCCTCACCTTCGCTGCCACGGCAGAGCCGCAGACGAGCCGCGGCGGTCTCCGCATCCTGCCGGACAAGATCGCGGCCGACTGGCCGGCAAAGCTGACGCCGCCGGCCGCCGCCGGTTTGCCGCCGGCGCGAGCGCTGGACCAGACGCTATCCGCCATCGACGCGCGCTACGGCTCGCGCACGGCCGACTTCGTCGCGATGCAGCTCGAATATCCGAGATAGATGCGCCGTTACGGCATCGCCAGATGCCAGGCGCCGTTCAAGAAGCCGTCGCCGGTGACGTCGCCGGGCTTCTGGTCCTTGGCGAAGGTGTAGAGCGGCTTGCCCTTGTAGGCCCACTGTTTCGAGCCGTCGTCGCGGGTGATGATGGTGTAGCCGTCACCGGCCGCATCGCTCGCCTCGGCCTTCAGCACCGGCCAGTTCGTCGCGCATGGACCGTTGCAGGCGGACTTGCCGTCCGCGTCCTTGTCGAAGGTGTAGAGCGTCATGCCCTTGGCATCGGTGAGCACGTTGCCCTTGTCGGTCTTGCCGGTCTTGGTCGGCGGTGCGGCGAAGGCGGCGGGAACGATCGCGAGCGAGAGTGCCAGCGAGAGCGCGAGGCGGATCGGGGACGTCATGATATCTCCTGTCATGCAATTGGCTTGCATGGGTAGGACGCCGCACGCGGCGTCGTATTCCTGAGAGGGCGGCAAAGATATTTTTCGCTGCGCGCGCCGACGCGGCGGAATAAACTGGGTCAACCGAGACGGAAAGACATGAGCAAGCCGCACTGGCGTCCCGCGCACGCATCCGACCTGCCCGCGATCAGCGCGATCGCGGCGCAAATTCATCCTGCTCTTCCTGAGAGCCCCGAGGTGCTCGCGGAGAAGATGCGGCTCTATCCCGACGGATGCCGCGTGCTGGTCGCGGGCGACGAGATCGCCGGCTACGGTCTCGCGCATCCCTGGAAGCAATACCGGATCCCGCCGCTCGACGGCTTGCTCGCACGACTGCCTGACGATGCGGATTGCCTCTACGTCCATGACGTCGCGGTCCTGCCCGACTTTCGCGGCGGCGTCGTGCGCCCCTATGTTGCTGATGTTGAACAGTTGGCGCGTGCGTCAGGCATCGCAACGCTCGCACTGGTCTCGGTCTATGCCACGCGGCCGCTGTGGCAACGTCTCGGCTTTCGGCCCGTCACGGCGGACGCGGCACTGCGCGCAAAGCTGGCATCCTATGGCGAAGGCTCGACGTACATGCTGCGCGACCTTACCGCGGTGTAATGTCCCTCGCCGGCCGGCCGGCTCACGCGGGCGTGAAGCCGCGCCCTCGAACCGGGTCAGGTGGCGCTCCGTCGAAGGTGTGTGCGAGCCGTTCCGGTCTCGCCGAACCGAGGCTGGAGAATATCCATGAAGCTCACGTTGTCGAAGATTGCCTTGATTGCATGCGTTGCGACGAGCGCGTTCGCCGCGACCAGCGCCAACGCGGCGCCCCACCGAACCGATGGCTGCCAGTTCGCCTTTTTCGAAGGCTGTGGCATCGTCTTCGAGCAGCCGAACCCCGGCCGCTCCCGCAGCAGCGTCATTCCCGTCCGCGATACCTCGCCGACCTACATGAAGCAGACCGACCCGCGCTACAGCTCGTCGATGCGCGATGCCGGCGGCGGCGGCGGTGGTGGCGGCGGCGGTGGTGGTGGTGGCGGCGGTGGTCGCTGAGCTCACACCCGACTTTTCAGATGATGTCGCCGGTGCAACCCGGCGGCATCATTGTCGTCTGCGCTGAACGGTGCCGGTTCAGCCGCGATGCTTTTTCTTCTTCGGCTTCTTTCCAGGCGCGCCCTTCGCGGGCCACGGCGTGACCGACGGCTCTGCGTGACCCGGCTTGTTCTTGTGCTTCTTCTTGCCGAAGGACGGAGCATCGTCGAATTTCGGCCCGCGCTCGCCCTGAGGCTTGCTGCGCGGCTTGAATTCACTCTTGTCGCGTGGACGATCCTCGCGACGTTCCCGATGATCGCTGTCGCGGCTCTCGCGCCGGGGCGGGTGTGACCGCTCCTCCGCAGGCGCCTGTTGCTGCGGCGCGCCCGCCATCGGCTCC
>NZ_AJQF01000351.1:0-83432 GCF_000261705.1 Bradyrhizobium genomosp. III
TGTCCGGACGCTTGATCTTGACCGCGAAAGACTCCGCGACCCGCTCGGAAATCTCGAACTCGGTCGTGGTGTCCATGATCTTGATGGCGCCGATATCGCCCTTGTCGATGCCGCCGCGACGGCAGATCATCGGCAGCAGCCAACGCGCTTCCGCATTCTTGCGTCGTCCGATGTTGGCGCGGAACCAGACGCTGGCCTCTCCCATGCCGTGACGCGGCGAGGATTTGCCTGATTTCGATCGCGGCCCCGCAGGGCGATCGTCGCCGCGTGAGGTGCGGCCATCGTCGCGCGGCGTGCGAACATTGTCCCGACCGCGATCATCGCGCGGCCGGCCGCTGCGCTCGCCGGGATCGAGGATGTCCTCGGGCGACGGCAGCCGCGCGCGATAAAGCCGCGCCAAGGCAGCTGCGATATCCTCGGCCGACCGCTCGGCCAGCAGCGCCTGGGCGAGCACCAGATCGTCCGCCGTCGTCTCCTCGGTGAACAGCACGTCCTTCATGCGCTCATGGTCGAGCTTGCGGATTTCGTCCGCCTGCGGCGCCGTGCCCCAGTCGGCATCGACACCTGCGAGATTGAGCAGCAGCTCTGCGCGACGCCGGCGGGCGGGCGGCACCAGCAGGACGCTGGTCCCCTTGCGTCCGGCGCGCCCGGTTCGGCCCGAGCGGTGCTGCATCACCTCGGCGTCATTGGGCAGGTCGGCATGAATGACGAGGTCGAGGCTCGGCAGGTCGATACCGCGGGCGGCAACGTCGGTGGCGACGCAAACGCGCGCGCGGCCGTCACGCAGCGACTGCAACGCCATGGTCCGTTCGTTCTGCGTCAATTCACCCGACAGAGCGACGACGGAAAATCCGCGCTCCAGGAGCGCCGCCTGCAAATGCCTGACGTGATCGCGCGTGCTGCAAAACACCAGCGCGCTCGGCGCCTCGTAGAAGCGCAGCACGTTGACGACCGCATGCTCGGCATCGGCGGGTGCGATCCGGATGGCGCGGTACTCGATATCGGCATGACCGCCTTCGTCGCCGGCGACTTCGATCCGGAACGCCTGCCGCTGATATTGCTTGGCGAGCGCGACGATGCCGCGCGGAAAGGTCGCCGAGAACAGCAGGGTGCGGCGCGTCTCCGGCGTGGTCTCGAGGATGAACTCCATGTCCTCGCGAAAGCCGAGATTGAGCATCTCGTCGGCCTCGTCGAGGACGACCGCTTTCAATTCCGAGATGTCGAGACGGCCGCGGCGCAAATGATCGCACAGCCGGCCGGGCGTACCGACGACGATGTGAGCGCCCGCGGCAAGCTCGCGCTGCTCGCGGCGCGGATCCATGCCGCCGACGCAGGAGACGACGCGCGTCTCCGCATGCTGGTAGATCCAGGCGAGTTCGCGCTGAACCTGCATCGCGAGCTCGCGGGTCGGCGCCACGATCAGGGCGAGCGGAGCGGCCGCCCGCTCGAACCGCTCGGCATCGCCGAGCAGATCCTTGGCCATGGCGAGGCCATAAGCGAGGGTCTTGCCGGAGCCGGTCTGGGCCGAAACCAGGAGGTCGCGGCCGGCGGCTTCGTCCGCGAGCACGGCGAGCTGAACGGGGGTCGGTGAATCATAGTTCCGCTCGGCCAAAGCGCGGGCGAGCGGCGGGGTCAGGGCCGGAAAAGACACGGGATGGAGAACCTTGGTTAATTCAGGCGCGCAAACGGTGAGCCGAGGGGCCTGAGCTCGCGTGCGCGGCAAACGGCCCGGCCGCACGCTGGATTTGATCTGGGTGCTCTTTACGCCAAGAGTTCGGAAATCACCATGCCAATGATGCATGGCTTCGCGAAAAGAGCCGCGCCTCAGAGGTTGCAGCGGATTTTTGCGGCCACCTTGATTAACATCGGCGCAACGGGGTCCGGCGGCAAGGCAAATGGGCCGAGATCGAACCGAGTTAGAGGGGGAGCGCAACGATGCGATTGGCAGTCATTTCCGACATCCACGGCAATCTTGCTGCGTTGGAGGCCGTGCTGGCCGACATCAAGGCGCGCGGCGTCGATCGCACCGTGAACCTCGGCGACTGCGTCACCAGCCCTTTGTGGCCGAAAGAGACTTTCGAGGCCCTGCAATCGCTGGCGTTGCCGACCGTGCGCGGAAACCATGACCGCTGGATCGAGGAGTTTCCGGACGACAAGCTCTCGCCGGCAGGCCTGTTTGCGCGTCGCGCATTGACTGCGGAGCAACGACGCGCGCTCCATGGCCTGCCCTCGCAAATTCGTCTCGACGACGGGATCCTCGCCTGCCACGGCACGCCCGACAACGATACGGCGTGCCTGCTGGAAGAATCGCTCGACGACGGCCGCTTTGTGCCGGCACGCCGCGAGGTGCTGGCGACGCGCCTCGCAAGCGAGCCGACGGCGCGCGTGGTGCTGTGTGGCCATAGCCACCGCCAGGCCGCGGTTCAGGGACCGGGCGACTGCCTGGTTCTCAATCCGGGAAGCGTTGGTTGCCCCGTCTTCGCGGACATTCCGTATGCCGCAAACCTGGAGCACCGCTCGCCTCACGCCCGCTATGCGATCCTCACGAAAAAAAAGAGGGGCTGGCAGGTCGAGCTGCTGGCCCTCGAATATGATTGGGACGTCGCATCGGCGCGCGCGCTGGCCAACAACCGCCCCGAATGGGCGCAGGCCATGTTGACCGGATGCGTCAAATAGCAGGCTGTGGCAAGATCTCGGACCGCATCGGTACGGCAAGATCGACCGGTCAACGAGGACGGTCTTGTCGCACCCGCCCCGCGATCCCAAATCGTGCCTCACGAGAGAGCAACGGAGAAAACATGACAGGTAGCATATCGCTGGCCGACAAGCTCGCGACCTTTGAGGATCATTGGTCGCCGCGCACGGTCACGACCTTCAACGATTGCGACGTGATGGTGGTGAAGGTGAAGGGCGAGTTCACCTGGCACAAGCACGAGGACACCGATGATTTCTTTCTGGTCCTGAAAGGCAATCTGGACATCGAGTTGCGGGATCGCACAGTAACGCTTGGTCCGGGCGAACTCTACGTCGTGCCCAAAGGCGTCGAGCATCGTCCAGTGGCGCGCGAGGAGGTTCATCTCCTGCTCATCGAGCCGACCGGCACACCAAACACCGGGGACAAGGCAACCGCAGCAAAGCGCAAGCTCGCATAGCGCGCAGCGCGCCTGCGCGGTCTAATCCCTGGAGGCCGCCAGTCCGCTGAAGCCGCCGACCAGCCTGGCTCTCACACGCGCAACAGCGTCCTTGACCGCACGGGCCAGCGCCCGGATGGCGCGCCAGGCTTCGGTCGCCTGCAGCCACGCCTTCGCCCCGGCGTATTTTCCGTAAGCCCAGGCAAAGGCGCGAATTCGCATCAGCTTGTCGCGTGTGAGATGAAACAAGCGCTCGACCAGCACCAGCTTGAGCAATTCGCCGGCAATGAACGTTACCGCGCCGCTCAGGAACTGACCGGTTGCGGTGAGATAAGCAGCGACCGGCTTGACCGGCTCCAGAACGATGACGGGCACGGAGAACAGAGCGAGCGACGCATAAGGCGACAGCGATCTGATCCAGGCGCGCAAACGCCTGAATTCGAAATGCCGTCCGACCCAGCGCGCTATTGGCCGCGCCACGGCCATGAAGACAGCATCCACCACGAAGTAGATGGCAGCTAGCACGTAAGTGACGGGTTTCAGGATTCGCTTCACGATCGCTCTCCTGGGAACTGAAAGCCGCAACCTGGACCTAAGTTTCACCGCGGCGTGAATAAGTCGGGGATTTCCGGTGGAACTTTTCGGGCGACGGGACGGTAACCGCTAAATCTCGGCATAGATCTCCAGAAGATTGCCGTCGGGGTCGCGGAAGAACAGCGTGCGATGCCCGAACGACTGGTTGGTCGGCGGCGACACCAGCGCGACACCCTGCCGAACGAGTTCGTCGGCGCATGCATCGACCTCGGCCGCGGAGACCTTGAACGCCAGCTGCAGCGAAGCACTGCCCGGCGGCGTCGGCGCATCGGCGGCGGTTCGGCTCGGTCGCGCCAGCGCCAGCGTGTTGCTGCCCAAGCCAAACTCGATCCAGTTCGGCGACAGCTCGCGCAGCAGGGGAAAGGCGAGGATGTTCTCATAGAAGCGGCGCATCGCCGCCATGTCGCGCACGAAGATGACGGTGTAGTCGATCGCGCGGATGGCGTTGAAGGGGGAGGAGGCGCGTGGGGTTCGGTCGGGTGTCTGTTCGTTTGTCATCGCGTCCTTCATTCCGTAATTCCGTCTCGTTGCCCGCATGGAGCAAAACGGAAAGCAGGGCCGGTGTCCCCGGATGTCGCTTCGCTCGTCCGGGCTACGGGATCGTCTATCGCAGCAAGCCGCCACTGAAGCGCAGCTCATACAACTGCGTGCCATCCTGCCGCGCAATCGTCTCGACCCCATGAAAACGATCGAGCGCGCCTTCGACCTCGTTGCGGTAGAGCATCCCCGCCTGTTCGAACCGGCGCGGTCCGCGGTATGGCTGCTCGACGCTCACAGCCAGCAGCGCGTGACGCAGGAATTTGTAGATCGCGAGGAAAGTGTCCCGGTCCGTGATCTCGGCACGGGCGCCACCGCTGTAACTCATCGACCAGATGACGCGGTCGTCCCGGGAGACGGTCTCCTGCCCGACGAAAAATCCCATCCCGAAATAGATATCGCGATAAGCGTAAGGCGGCGCGCGATGCTCGAGCTGTTTTGAGCCGGCGAGCAGCGGCGCGGCCACCGTCGCGTCGTCGTCGAGGCCGGCATAGGTGCGCCGCTTGGCCTCGACCAGGAACGCCGCGAGATCGTGCGGGATCGACGGCATCTTCTATTCCACCAATTCGGGCCACGGCACGATGGTCGACTTCACCGTCTTCATCGCCATGGCGTCCTTCACCGCCTGCGCGACGCCTTCCTCCGTGAACGGATAGATCGTCTGCATCTTCAGCCAGGGATATTTGCCCGCCGTGCGATAGAGCATGTCGACGCCGAGCGGCAGGTCATTGCCGGTGAAGCCCCAGGACCCGAGCACGTTGAGGTCCTTGGTGCAGATGCGGTGCCACGAGGTGTCGATCGAGCCGGCATCGGTGAACTGGCCCATCTCGACATAGGTGCCGCCGTCGCGCAGCATCTCGATGCCTTCGGGGCCGGCGATGGGGTGCCCCGAGCAGTCCATCACCAGATCAGCCCCGAAGCCGCCGACGATCTCGCGCACACGCGCGATGCGCTCCTGCGGCGATCTGATCTCCTCGATGTTGACGGTCGCCTCCGCGCCGAACTCGCGCGCCAGCTTGAGCCGCGGCTCCTCGGGCGCACCGACGCAGATCACGCGCCCTGCCCCCATCTCCTTCGCAGCCGCGACCGCCAGAATGCCGATCGGGCCCGATCCCTGGATCACCACCGTGTCGCCCCAGGAAAAACCACCGGCGCGGCTGGCGCGGTTGAAGGCGCGGATGCAGGAGGTCAACGGCTCGGAGAGAGCACCGAGGCGCAGCGACATGTCGTCGGGCAATTTGTAGATCTTGGTGCCCGGCAGCATCTCGAGATCGACATAGACATATTCGGCCCAGCCGCCCCACATGTGCGGCGCCTTGTCGAAGCCGAGATAACGGCCGTAATAGACCGGCGTCAGGCATTTGTTCGCGGTCTGCGGATAATGGATGCAGTAATAGCAATGGCCGCAGGGCATCAGCGGCGGGATCATCACTTTTGATCCGACCTTGAGCGGCTTGCTCATGAAGTCCTCGGTGAACTCCTCGCCGCATTCGACGATGACACCGCCGAGCTCGTGGCCGAGCGTGAACGGCCAGGGCAGCGGCTTCGGCCAATGTCCCTTGAGGATATGCAGATCAGTGCCGCAGACCCCGCAGGCGCCGACCTTGATCAGCGCGGCCTTGCGGCCGACCTTCGGCCACGGCACGGTGCGGATGACGGGCTCTGAGCCCGGCCCTGCATGGGTGCAGACGCGAATGGATTCCATGGCTATTTCCTCGATGCCCGTCTGTTATGATTGATTGGCGCGGGCTGAGGCGAAGCGTATGTGAGATGTACGCGCGTGCCAAGATGCAGGAATTCGTGGCCCTCATGAGCGACTTGTCCGCCGTAGCTCGGAGAGCGAAGGCGGAAGCGACATGCGGGATCAGCGGCCCCGGATATCGCTGCGCTCATGCGGGCTACGGGGCTGCTACAACCTCAGCCGTCATCCTGAGGTGCGAGACCTGCGGCGCGTAGCGCCCCGCGGGGAGCCTCGAAGGATGGCTCCGGGAGCTTGCGGCTCATCCTTCGAGGCGCGCAAGAGCGCGCACCTCCAGCGACAACCGCTTCGCGGTTGCGCAGGGATGATGATTGAGTGTGCTGCGACAGTGCATGGCTGATCTTCGTGAGCGTCCAAGTCTTGAGCGCATACCTGCGACCGTGTAGGGACGAATTGAACCCCACCCAGGTGCCCCCTTGAACCCCCTCCCCCAAAATCCCGTCGCTGCGTCCGGCTCGTTCGCGGCGATGAAGTCGGTGCCGTACCGGCTGCAGTTCACCGCCTATGTGCTGGCGATGATGGCCGACAACATCGAGCATGTGATCAGCTATTGGGTGGTGTTCCAGAAATTCCATTCGCCGGCGCTGGCGGGTTTTGCCGTGCTGTCGCACTGGCTGCCGTTCCTGCTGTTCTCGGTCGCCGTCGGCGGGCTTGCCGACCGGTTCGATCCGCGCCGCATCATCCAGTGCGGCATGCTGCTGTTCATCGTGGCATCGAGCGGATGGGGTTTCTTCTTCATCACCGACACGATCCAGATGTGGCACGCGATGCTGCTGCTGGTGATCCACGGCTGCGCCGGCGTGCTGTGGCAGACGCCGAACCAACTGCTGCTCTACGACCTCGTCGGCCCCGCCGACCTGCCGAGCGCGGTGCGGCTGAACGCGATGGCGCGCTATCTCGGCATCCTGGTCGGGCCTGCCGTCGGCGGAATCATCATGCTGACGCTCGGCACCTCGCACGGCATCATCTTCAACACGCTGTTCTATCTGCCGATGCTGCTCTGGCTGTTCTGGGCGCCTGTGCGCGACAACAGCGTGGCGGTGCGGCGCTTTGCCGTGCGCGGCATTGCCGACATCGTGCTGACCATCCGCGCCATCGGCACCCAGCCGACCCTGACGTCGATGACCTGGCTTGCCGGCCTCACCTCCTTCATGATCGGCAATGCCTACCACGCCCAGATGCCGGGCTATGCCGGCGATCTCGGTCATGGCGATCCCGGCGTCTCCTACAGCGTGCTGCTCGCGGCGGATGCGGCCGGCGCGGTGCTCGCCGCTATCGCGCTGGAATCCTGGGGACGGCTCAAGGGCACGCCGCGCACCGCGATCATGCTGGCGATGCTCTGGAGCGCGGCGCTGCTCGGCTTCGCCACGGTGCGGATCTATCCGGTTGCGATCGTGCTGCTGTTCTGCGCCGGCTTCTTCGAGCTATCGTTCAATACCATGGCGCAGGCCCTGGTGCAGGTGAATGCCCCGCACGACATTCGCGGCCGCGTCGTCGGTCTTTATAATATGGCGGGGCTCGGGATGCGGGCGTTCAGCGGCATCACCGTCGGGCTGTTTGGCGCGGCGATCGGCATTCACTGGTCGCTCGGGCTGTCCGCCGCGGTGCTGCTGGCGCTGCTGCTCCTGCTGCAGCGGCGGGCGACGAGGCCGGCGTGAGCACCCCTCCGGGTGTGGCTTTCCGAACGCATTGTGTCTGTCCGTTGCCGCCGCGCCCGATCCTAACGCGGCATTAACCCTATGCACCTTAGGGTCGTCCCGGACTCCGCCCGGGCGGGGGGTCGGGTGTTGAAAATGGCGTTGGCGAACAAAAAATTTCTTCCTGCCGCCGAAGAGCGTCGGCGTTTCCAGCGGGTGAAGGTGCACCTGCTCGGCCGCTACATGCTGCCGGACCGCCGCGAATTCCCCTGCCAGGTGATCAACATGTCGCCGGGCGGCCTGGCGCTGCTCGCCCCCGGCATCGGCAATGTCGGCGACCGCGTCGTCGCCTATCTCGACCATATCGGTCGCGTCGAGGGCAAGATCACCCGCATCATCGACAATGGCTTCGCCATGACGATCGGGGCGACGCCCCGAAAGCGCGACAAGCTGGCGGCGCAGCTGACCTGGCTCGCCAACCGCGACATCCTCAATCTGCCGGAGGACCGCCGCCACGACCGTATCGTGCCGCGCAACCCGATCGCGGTGCTGACGCTCGAGGACGGCACCAAGATGACCTGCCGCATCATCGACCTTTCCTTGTCCGGTGCCGCCATTGCCGCGGAGAACCGGCCGCCGCTGAAATCGACGGTCATGCTCGGCCGGGTCCAGGGCCGCGTGGTCCGAAACCTCGAAGACGGCTTCGCGCTGGAGTTCGTCCACGCGCAGCCGATCGAGACACTCGAAGAGAGCGTTACCGCGCGGTAAAGCGCAAGGACGCCAAAACCCCTGTATTTTCAGCCCTGAAGGCGGCCTCCGCAATGCGGACGCCGCCTTTTTCATGCGTGATGGCCGACCTCGCGCCGGTTAACGCGCGGCCCGTTTGGAGTGGAAACGGCCGTTCCGCCAGCGTTTCCGCGTTAATCGATAAAATTTGAATCAATTGCAGTTGTTTCAAATTTTATGAGAATTAGATTCAAGTATAGATCGAATTCGCCGCGCCTTTTACTTGTATTCGTCTCGACTTGACTTGGTTGACTTAGCGGCAACTCAAAAGCTCCGTGCGAAATGTGGTCCCAACAAGAAACGGGGGCCGCAATGTTTGACTTCAAGGGACAGGGGAAAGGGCTGGCGCTGGCTGCCATGCTCTTCGGGATCAGCGCGGCAGCGCAGGCCGGCGAGAGCCGTCTGCTTTACGCAAGCCTCGGTGACACCACGCGTGCGCCGATCGGCTGGGTCGAGTTCTGCGCGGACAATACCGCCCAGTGCCAGGGCACGCCGGCACAGCCGCGCGACATCGTGATGTCGCAGGCCGCATGGCGTGACCTCGTCAAGGTCAATCGCTGGGTCAACGAGACCGTCAAGCCTTTGACCGACCAGGAGCACTGGGGCGTGATCGAGAAATGGTCGCTGCCGACCGACGGTTACGGCGACTGCGAAGACTACGTGTTGTTGAAGCGCAAGATGCTGATCGATGCCGGATGGCCGCGCCAGGCCCTGCTGATCACCGTCGTGCGCGACAAGAAGGGCGAAGGACACGCGGTGCTGACGGTGAAGACCGACAAGGGCGAGTTCGTTCTCGACAATCAGAACGAGAACGTCGTTGCCTGGACGGAGACCGGTTACCGCTTCGTCAAGCGCCAGTCGCAGAGCGATCCCAACGTCTGGGTTTCGCTCGGCGATACCAAGCCGGCGGTCTCCACCGCCAGCGCCAGAGATTGAGAACGAGACAAGGAGTTACGCGGCCCGGTCACATCCCCACCCCTCCCCGTCCCAGACCGGTTCGCGCGCGGCCAGCCATCCCCCAATGGCTGGCCGCAACTTTTGGGGGGATGCGTGATCAGTCCTGTGAGGACCAAGGCACGCGCGCGGCGGTGAAATCGCGCCAGGTGCCTTGCAAGGCCGGCTTGATGCCGATCGATGCACGCGCCTGCCAGCCGGCGATCGCAGCGCCGGCGATGGCGCTGTCGGGATCGGCTCCGAGCCCGTCGAGCAGCGAAGCCGTGACCGCCATGTCGTTGTAGGCGCCGAGCTCCTCCTGCAAACCGGCCAGCCTGCGGGCAAATTTCCTCGCGGACTTGCGATCGGAAAACAGCGGCAACAGGAACTCGCTGAGATAACGCAGCCGTTTGGTCGCGAGCCGCACCCGGTGCAGCTCGTCCATCGTGAGCGACTTGAAGCGGCGGCCGCGCTTGAGCACCTTGGCGTATTGCTCCGACAGAATGCGCTGGGCGAAGTTGACGGCGGGGTCGGCGAGCCGGCCGAGATCTTCGGCGGCGACGTCGTTGCGCCAGCCCCGTGTCTCGATCCAGTTGCCGAGGCCGATCAGGAACATGGCGCAGCGGCGATCGTCGAGCGCCTGATGCGCCTTGCGATAGGCGTCGGACTGGCGCTCGGCCGCAGCCCGGCCGAGCGCATCGAAGCCGGCGATTGAAGGGCAAGCCTTCGCGATCGTCGGCAGGGTCTCGAGCTGGAACACATCCCAGTCGCGTGCGGCGGACAGGTCTTGCGCCAGCCAGCGCGCTTCCGACCTCAATGCGTCGAGATTGCTGAGCGCGCCGACCGAGCGCATCAGGTCGAGCGCCGATCGAATCCGGCGCAGCGAGACACGCAGCTGATGCACGCCTTCCGGATTGCGCCCATCCTCGGCCGCCGGCAGCGACTGAAGCAGATGAAGGAAGCAGGAGCGCAGGATCGTCGCGAAGGCTTCGTCGAGCGTCACCGACGGATCGAGGCGAAGTTTTCGCGGGCGTCGTGCCGAGGGCGGCACGCCTGCGGCAAGGTCGAAGCCGCGCGCCGACTTGCTGCGGATGGACGGCTTCACCGCGCCGTGCTCCGCAAGCCGCAACGCGACCTCGTAGATCGTGCTCGCGCTGCCGCTCTTGAGCTCCAGCTCGATCTCGCTTACCGGCAGCGATCGATCACTCGCCGTGAGCACGCCCTGGTCGAAGGCGATCTCGACCGTGCCGGACGGCAGGTCGATCATCCGCGCGTGGCGATGGACATCGGCGGTGAAGATAGCTTCGAGCGGCTGCGCTTCGAGATGGCTGCGAAGCTTCTCTGGAATGAACGGCATCGCCAGAGCGAGATCGGGCGCAAGCGAGGCCACGCTCGCCTCCCACTCGCCGCGGCGCAGCGGATCGTCCGCCACGTCGGTCTTCACGGTCTGCACGAAGCGCGCGCCGCTCTGGCGAACGCGCAGGCTCAGGCCGTTGCGCCGAAGCATCCGATCGGGCGTATCATAGTAGACGGATTTGAGGTGTTTTCGCGAGCCCTTGTTGCGCGCATTCGCCGCAATGACCGGCGCGGCGTTGAAATGCGCCATGCGATCGGCATCGACGAGCAGCTTGAGCTCGATCTCGCCGGGGTGCGCGGCAAGGCTCGACCGAGTTGGTTCCGGAGCAGGCGGGGCATCTTGCGATGGCGTCTGATCACTCACAGCGCCCTCGACGATCGCAGGTTCCGCGCCGGGCTCGGCCGGTTCAATCTGCCTGAGGAAGCCGGCGACGACTTGCGTCCTGTTGTTGTCCTTCGGGACAGGATTCCCGTCCGGCGCACTCGGGGTTTTGCGAGCCGGGGTTGCGTCTGATTTCAGCATTTACGGTGACATGACAGTTCAATGACAGAGCGACAGCATATAGCGGGAGCGGCCCGCGAGGAATAGTCACGTTATGCAGCAGTGCGTGATCATCGACACGACGTGCCAGACGCAGGAATCCGGCAACGCTTGTCACAATCCGGCGTGCCAATAGAAGCTAAACTGCCCTGAGCGCAGCAAATGATCGATTCGACGAGCGAAATTCGCTGCTCTCGAAACCGAAATGAACGCGCCAGCGAGTTTGACTCATGCTAGCCGAGAAATTCTTTCTGGTTCTGGAGACGCTGAGAAGCCATGCCCCCGATGACAGGCCTGCAATTGTGACAAGCCCTGGGCGGCCTGCCGCGGTTCCGGAGATCGCGGCCGGTTCGCGGCGCAACAGGCCGGTTGCGGACGATCGCCCCTAGGAGCGATCCCGCCACCTATGTCTGGCAGGCACGCAAGACGTGATCGACGCGCGCGCTTGTCAGCGTACGAGGATGTTCTTGTAGACCTTGCCGCCCTTCATGATCACCACAAAATTCTTCGCGGGATCTTCGACGAGCTTGATGTTGTCGAGCGGATTGCCGTCGACCAGCAGGAGATCGGCGAACGCGCCCTCCTCGACCACGCCGAGCTTGCCCGGATAGGGATTTCGCGGACCCGACAGGCTCAGCAATTCGGCATTGGCCGACGTCGCCATCGCCAACGCTTCGGCCGATGTGTACCAGCGCGTGAGTGCGGCCAGCATGGCGCCCTGTCGATCCGCCAGCGCCTGCGAGAACAGGACGTCGGTGCCCCACGCGGTCTTGATGCCGTACTTCTTCGCGAGCGCATAGACGCGGTCGGTTCCGGCAACCACCTGTTTCATCTTGTCCTGCTCGGCGGGGCCGAGCGCGGCGGCACCGGAGATATCCAGGAACGGTTGCGTGCTCAACCAGATCCCCTTCTCCGCAATCAGCTTGGCGCTCGCCTCGTCCATGAGATGACCATGCTCGATGCATCTGACGCCGGCTGCGACCGAGCGCTGGATCGCGACCGGCGTATAGGCGTGCGTAGCAACATAGGTGCCCCAATTGTCGGCGGCTTCGACCGCCGCGCGCAGCTCGGGCTCGGTGAAGGTGGAGACGTCGAGCGGACTGAAGGGCGATGCAACGCCGCCGCCTGCGGTGAGCTTGACCTGCGAGGCCCCCTGCATGAGCTGCTCGCGCGCACGCACACGCACCTCATCCGGACTGTCGGCCACCATGCTGCCGCCGATCCGCTCCATGCGGCTCAGCATGCCGCCGATCGTTCGCGGCAGATCGGAGAGCTGGCGGAAGTCGCCGTGCCCGCTGGTGATGGTGATCATGGCGCCGGAGGGATAGATGCGCGGGCCGGCGACCAGGTCCTCGTCGATGGCCTGCTTGAGGCCGAAGCTCGGCCCGCCCATGTCGCGCACGGTGGTGAAGCCGCGCATCAGCGTGGCCGTCGCCTCGCTGGCGGCGAGCAGGTTGTTGTAGCCGACATCGCCCGCGAGCACGGCCATCGGCGTCGGGCGCACCAGCATCGCGTGCCAATGCGCATCGATCAGTCCCGGCATCAGGACACGGCCGCCGCCGTCGACCACCTGACCGGCGGCCGCGATGTCCGCGGTCGAAATCTTCTCGATCTTCCCATTTCTGACGAGGACGTTGGACGCGGCTGACAGCGCGGCGCTCTTGCCGTCGAATATCCGGACGTTGCGAAACAGGACGACGGAGTCCTGCTGGGCCTTCGCCGAGGAGGCGCTGCCGAGGATCATTGCAACGGCCGCAAGCAGCGTGGCGATTCCGGACACTCTGGCCGGCATCCTCAAACCCGACATGGCCGGCCTCCGCTGAGGTGCAGGGCTACGCGAGGGGTGATGGCAGGCACGCAACGTCTCGGCGCCAGTTGACGCCGACGTCTGGCCTCCGTCAACTGGCCACCACAGCGGCAAATATGCAGTCCTGCCATCTACATTGATGAGAGGTCGCCGCGATCGGCTCCAATTTGAATCAAACAGATATTGCCGTGTGCGAAATCAGGGACCGCGCCCAGCGCGTCCGCAAGGACTGCACGCCTCACTCTGCGGCTTCAAGATTGGCGGGTTTGTCGATGTCGCCGAGCGGAGACACCGCAGGGCCGTTCAGCGCGGTGCCATCAGGAGCGAATTGCGAGCCGTGACACGGGCAATCCCAACATTGCTCGAGCGCATTCCAGTGCACGACGCAGCCGAGATGGGTGCAGCTTGCCGAATGCAGATGCAAATGTCCGTTCCGGTCCCGGCACGCCGCGATCTTCTTCAGGCCGCTCCGGACGAGGCGCCCCTCCCCGGGGCGCAGACGTTCGACGCCCGCGATCTCGCTCGCCGTCAGATACTCCGCGAAATTCTTCAGCGGCGTGATGTTCTCGCTGATGAACTCGCCGATGTTTTTCTGAATCTTGCGTGCCGGGGCGTAGACTTCCTCCCACGGGCTCGCCCCGGTCATGACGAGATCTGCAATCAGCATGCCCGCCACCAGCCCGTTCGTGATGCCCTGTCCGGAGTCACCACTGACGATGAAGAGATGCTCCTCGCCGGGGCTGCGGCCAATGAAGCCGACGAAATCGCTCGGCTCCAGCACCTGACCTGACCATCGGTGAGTGACCCCGCGCAGCGCCGGCAATCGCTCGCGCGCCCAGCGCTCGAGCGCGGCAAGGCGCTGTGCGCCGTCGTCCGCTTCACCGGATTTGTGATCTTCGCCGCCGATGATGACGAGATCCTCCTCCGCAGAGAGCGGCTGAAGCCTGACATAGTGATAGGGATCGAGCGTGTCCCAATACAGCGCATCCTTGAGCGCGCCGGCCGGGATTTTGGCGGCGAGCGCATAAGTGCGGTAAGGCGCCTGCTTGGTATGGATCGCGACCTGCACATTGACCGGCGAGTTCGTCGCGACGACCACGTCGGCGGCGCGGACCTCGTAGCCCGAGCCGGTCGTCACGATCATGTCGCCACGCGCTTGACGGATGCTTTCAACGCAGGTGTCGGCGTAGAGCTGCGCCCCGCGGCGCTGAAGTGCGCCGGCCAGTCCGGCAAGATATCTGGTCGGGTGCAGGCGCGCCTGGCGGGCAAAGCGCAACGAGCGCACCAGACCTCCAGAATGGAATACGGTCGGCTCGGCGCAATTTTCGACGGGAATCCCGAGCTTGCGACAGCAATCCAATTCTGTATCCAGCTCGGATGCGGGCGTTTCGGGCGCCTGCACCCAGTAGCCGTCGACACGCCGAAAATCACAATCGATGTGCTCATCGCGCTGAATGGCCTCGGCGCGGGCGATTGCGGCTTCGACGCTCTGATAATAGTGCCGCGCACAATCTGGGCCGCGGACCCTGACCAATTCGCCGTAGCCATCGTCGAGCGCCGTCGCTAGATGCGCCGTGGTGCGCGCCGTCATCCCGCTACCAATGCCGCCGCGATCGAGCACCGCGACGGAGCGTCCATGGCAGGCCAGTTCATAAGCCACGGACAGCCCGGCTATTCCAGAGCCGATGATAACGACGTCCACGGCCACGGTGCGCGACAGCGCGGGGGCATCCGCGACCGAAACATCCATCCAGAGCGATCGCGTGTACTCGTCCCGTACGTTCATGACGCTGCTCCTTCGAAAAGAACAACGATGCGGCAGAATGTGGGTTCCTGCCCACCCTGCGCAGCGCAAACGCCATCGAAAGTCCCGGCGCTGATTAGGAACCTTCGTCGCGCTCGCGCTTGAACCGGCATGAAAGATCCATCACCCGGGATGCGCAGGGCATTACGTCATGCCCAACTGTACGGTCACTTGCTCGTCCGAAATGACAGGCTGTATTACCCGGGAGGTAACCATCCCATCTGCTCGGTGCAGCTTGCACGGGAGATGGTCAGGTCAGGATGGATGACAAAGCGAGGCGGCGACTACGAGATCACCCCCGACGGGCAGCTCGCCGCAGAACGCGAACTCAGCCACTGACGCGGGATCGCAGCTCTCGGCGGCGATTCCCGGCGCTTGCGATCGATGCGGATCAGACGCCCAGCACGTCCGCGAGCCGCAGCTCGTCGGCGGCGGGGTCCTTGAGGAACAGCTCGTCCTCGATCTCGGTCAGATGCGAGAGCATCTGCGCGCGCGCAGCCTGCTTGTCGCGCTTGCGGATCGCGGCGACGATGCCGGCGTGATGATCGGTGCCGCAAGCGGGCGTGTCGTGGCGGCGGTACAGCAGGATGATGAGCGAGGAGCGCGCGATCAGCTCCTTGAGGAAGCCGAGATAGATGCTGTGGCCGCTCATCTCGGCGACAAGCTTGTGAAACTCACCGGAAAGCCGAACCGAGGCGCGCGCGTCGCCGCGCAGCTCGGCCTCGCGCTCCTCGGTGAGATGTTGCTGGAGACGATCGAGCCAGGCCGGCGACATCGCGTCGATGGCATGATCGACGATGGTGGGCTCGATCAGGCGCCGCGCCTCGAACACCTCGCGGGCATCGGCGGGCGTGGGGCGCGCGACGAACGCGCCGCGGTTCTTCTCGATGTTGACGATGCCCTCATGCGCAAGTTGCTGCAGCGCGGTGCGGACCAGGGTGCGGCTCGCGCCGTAGATCTCGCCGATCTCGTCCTCGCCGAGCTTCGTGCCCGGCAGCAGGCGATGCTCGAGGATCGCGGCGGTCACGCCCTCCCGGATGCGGCTGACGCGATCGTTCGCGTCTGGCGCGTCGGATTTGGGGCGGGTCTTGGCGGCCATTGGTTCGAGAGTTGGGCTTGAGGGCTCGGTCGACGACGTTCGCTTTTGAATGTTAGTCGACGACCTGTATCCAATCACAGGCGAAACTTTATACAATCTTCGCCTATTTTGTGTGCAAATGACCGTGCAGGCGGCGGGCAGCCCGGATGCACCGGATTCGATCTAACGATCTGACTCCGCTGCACAGTTTTGAGAAATCGGCGGACCGAAGCTGGTTGGCACGGACCTTGCGGAGAGAGGCCGGAAGCACCGCCCCTCCCCGGACACGCCATGGCCACTCCCGCCGCTCTCGAACTGGTCGCCGTCACCAAGCGCTACGACACGACGCTGGCGGTCGACACCGTCAATTTGAAGATCCCGGCCGGCACCTATTGCTGCCTGCTCGGCCCGTCCGGCTGCGGCAAGACCTCGACCCTGCGGATGATCGCGGGCCACGAGGCGGTCAGCGGGGGCGACATCATCCTCGGCGCGCAGAACGTCACCGACCTGCCGCCGGCCGAGCGCGGCACCGCGATGATGTTCCAGTCCTACGCGCTGTTTCCGCATCTCAGCGTGATCGACAATGTCGCCTTCGCCCTGAAGATGCGCGGCGTCGACAAGCCGACGCGGCACAAGCGCGCCGGCGAACTGCTCGAGCTGGTCGCGATGAGCCAATATGCGGGCCGTCTCCCGGCACAGCTCTCCGGCGGCCAGCAGCAGCGAGTCGCACTCGCCCGCGCGCTGATCACCGAGCCGCAGATCCTCCTGCTCGACGAACCGCTCTCCGCGCTCGATCCGTTCCTGCGGGTGAAGATGCGCGGTGAATTGAAGCGGCTGCAGCGCGAGCTCGGCATCAGCTTCATCCAGGTCACCCACGGCCAGGAAGAGGCGATGGCGCTCGCCGACCACATCGTGGTGATGAACCACGGCCGGATCGAGCAGCAGGGCACCGCGCGCGACATCTTCCACCATCCCCGCACCGAATTCGTGGCGCGCTTCATCGGCGGCCACAACGTGCTCAGCGACGCCGGCAAGCTGATCGCCGTGCGCGCCGATCAGCTCGGCATCGCGCCGTTCGCTGACGGCGTGTTCGGCGCACCGGCGCGGCTGACCCAGACCGAGTACCAGGGCTCCTACATCGCCGTCTCGCTGACGCTCGACGACGGCACCGCCCTGTTCTCCCACGTTCCCGAAGCCACTTTCGACGTCCACCCGTTCCGTCCGGGCGATCGCGTGCTGGCCACCTGGGATCCCGCCAAGGCGCAACGCCTGCAATAGCGCCGATCGATCACTGGAATGCGCAACAGAGGAGTGACTGACATGAGCGAGACCACCAGGACAAAGGGCGTCAGCCGCCGCACGCTGCTCAAGGGCACCGCCAGTCTGGCCGGCCTTGCCGCCGGCTCCGGCGCCATCACCGGCTTTCCCTATGTGAAGTCGGCCGAGACCAAGGTGCTGCGCTATCTCGGCACCGCCGTGAACGAGGGCGACGACATCTCCAAGCAGTGCCTGAAAGACACCGGCATCAAGATCGAATACATCACCGCGACCACCGACGACGTCACCAAGCGCGTGATGACCCAGCCGAACTCCTTCGACGTGCTGGACACCGAATATTTCTCGCTGAAGAAGATCGTGCCGTCGGGCAACATCCTTGCGCTCGACGCCAGGAAGATCAAACAGTTCGACAACATCACGCCTGTCTTCACCAAGGGCGAGACGCCCGGTGGCAAGAAGATCGGCGGCCAGGGCACCGCGCCCTGGAAGGTCCTCTATCTCGAAGGCAAGGACTCCAAGAAGTTCGCGACGTCGGCGACTGAATTCGTCACGCTGATTCCAACGGTCTACAACGCCGACACGCTGGGCATCCGCCCCGATCTGATCAAGCGTCCGATCAGCTCCTGGTCCGAGCTGCTCAACCCCGAATTCAAGGGCAAGGCCTCGATCCTCAACATCCCCTCGATCGGCATCATGGACGCCGCGATGGTCGTGGAAGCCACCGGCAAGTACAAATATGCCGACAAGGGCAACATGACCAAGGAAGAGATCGATCTCACCATGAAGGTGATGACCGAGGCCAAGAAGGCGGGCCAGTTCCGCGCGTTCTGGAAAGACTTCAACGAGAGCGTCAACCTGATGGCATCAGGGGAAACCGTGATCCAGTCGATGTGGTCGCCGGCAGTCACCAAGGTCCGCTCGATGGGCATTGCCTGCACCTTCCAGCCGCTGAAGGAAGGCTATCGCTCCTGGGCCTCGGGCTTCTGCGTCTCCAAGGGCGTCTCGGGCGCGAAGCTCGAATGGGCCTATGAGTTCGTGAACTGGTTTCTGTCAGGCTATGCCGGCGCCTATCTCAATCGCCAGGGCTACTACTCCGCCGTGCTCTCCACCGCGAAGGCGCATATGGAGCCCTACGAGTGGGCGTACTGGATGGAAGGCAAGCCGGCCGAGAAGGACATCAAGGCACCCGACGGCTCGCTGCTCGAAAAGGCGGGCGCCGTGCGTGACGGCGGCTCCTATGAGGACCGCATGGGCGGCGTCGCCTGCTGGAACGCGGTGATGGACGAGAACGACTACATGGTCCGCAAGTGGAACGAGTTCATCGCAGCGTGATTTGATGGACACGTCAGAGGACATCCTGCAACAGGCATCCCCGGACCTCGCCCGGGGACCCGACACCGCGCGCGCCGCAAAGGCCGCGCGGTTGTCGCCGTCCTTCATCTCCTGGCTCCAGGCCGGGCCGATGATGCTGGTGTTTCTCGCCTTCTTTCTCATTCCGCTGGTCTTCGTCGTCATCGTCTCGTTCTGGGACTACAACGAATACCAGTTGCTGCCGGCGTTCTCCGGCCGCGGTTACACCGACACGTTCGAAGGCTGCATCGCGCAGCTGCCCGATCTCTGCACGATCGGCAAGACTTATGTGAAGACGCTGAAGCTCTGCTTCCTGGTCTGGGCGATCACGCTGTTCATCGGCTTCTGGGTCGCCTATTTCCTCGCCTTCCACGTCAAGTCCAAGACCTGGCAGATGGGATTGTCGCTGCTCTGCACGATCCCGTTCTGGACCTCCAACGTGATCCGCATGATCGCCTGGATCCCGCTGCTCGGGCGCAACGGCCTCGTCAATTCGGGCCTCGTCAAGACCGGCCTGATCAACCACCCGCTGGAATGGCTGCTGTTCTCCGAATTCTCGGTGGTGCTGGCGCTGGTGCACCTCTTCACCTTCTTCATGGTGGTGCCGATCTTCAATTCGATGATCCGCATCGACAAGTCGCTGATCGAGGCCGCCTATGACGCCGGCGCGACCGGATTCCAGACGCTGGTCAACGTCATCATCCCGCTGGCAAAGCCGGGCATCGTCATCGGCTCGATCTTCGTCATCACCATCGTGATGGGCGACTTCATCACCATCGGCGTGATGGGCGGCCAGCAGATCGCAGCTGCCGGCAAGATCATCGAGACGCGGGTCAACGCGCTGCAATTCCCGGCCGCTGCGGCCAACGCCGTGATCCTGCTCGCGATCACCTTCCTGATCATCACCATGATGTCGCGCATCGTCGACATCAAGAAGGAGCTCTGAGCATGAAGGAAGGACGCCCGCGCTCTTTCTACATCCTCGCGATCTTCTTCGCGGCCTATGTGCTGTTCCTCTACGGCCCGATGATCGCGATCTACGTGCTGTCGTTCCAGGGGCCGCAGGGCGGCCTCACCTTCCCGATGAATGGCGTGTCGACCTTCTGGATCGCAAAATTGTTCCAGGGCACCGGCATCGTCGATCTCGGCGCGGCCTTCCGCCGCTCGCTATTGCTCGGCATCATCGTGATGATCGTCACCGTCGTGCTGTCGGTCGCCGCCGGCATGGCCTTCCGCAGGAAGTTCAGGGCGCAGAGCATTCTGTTCTATTCGGCGATCGCCAGCCTGATCGTGCCTTCGATCATCACCTCGCTCGGCATCTCCCTTGAATTTCGCATCATCGACGATCTGATCAAGGCGCATTGGAACGAGAATTTCGAGACCTCGATGGGCCTGCTCACATCGGGTCTCGGCGCACACCTGACGTGGACGTTGCCGTTCGGCCTTCTGATCATGTTCGCGATCTTCAACCGCTTCGATCCCCGCCTCGAGGAAGCCGCGCGCGATCTCGGGGCGACGCCGTGGCAGACGTTCCGCCATGTCGTGCTGCCGATCATCCTGCCTTCCGTAATTGGCATCGGCCTGTTCGGCTTCACGCTATCCTGGGACGAACTCGCCCGCTCCAGCCAGGCGATCGGGGCGGTGAATACGCTGCCGCTCGATCTGCAGGGCCTGACCACCACGGTGACGAATCCCGACATCTATGCGCTCGGCACAGTGATCTCGGCTGTCTCGTTCACGGTGATCACGCTTGCGCTCGGCACCATCCACATGCTCAACAAGCGGCAGGCGGCCAAGGGTTCGGACGCCGGCAAAGGCCTTGTCTGAGAAGGGACTTGTCTGCGAAGGGACTCGTCTGATCGAAATGCGACTGCACATCGTCAATCCCAACACCACTGCTACGATGACGGCGAAGATCGCCGCTGCAGCGCGCAGCGTCGCCCTGCCCGGCACGGTGATCGATGCGCGGCAGCCGACAATGGGCCCGGTCTCGATCGAGGGATTTTACGACGAAGCCTTCGCCGTGCCCGGCATGCTCGGCTGCATCCGCGAGGCCGACCGCGATGGTGCGGAGGCCCACATCATCGCCTGCTTCGACGACACCGGCTTGGATGCCGCCCGCGCCATCGCGAAGGCGCCGGTGATCGGCATTGGAGAGGCCGGCTTCCACATGGCGAGCCTGATCGCCGCGCGCTTTGCCGTGGTGACGACGCTCGGTGTCTCCATCGTGCCGATCGAACATAATCTCAAGAAGTACGGCCTCGCCGAACGCTGCACCCGCGTCCGCGCCGCCGAGGTCCCGGTGCTTGCGCTCGAGGAGCGCAACACGGACGCGCTCGCAAAGATCTCCACGGAGATCACGGCCGCGATCCGCGACGACCGGGCGGAAGCCATCGTGCTCGGCTGCGCCGGCATGGCCGATCTCGCCGCTGAGCTCGCCACCACCCATGG
This sequence comes from Bradyrhizobium genomosp. III, assembly GCF_000261705.1. Classification (NCBI taxonomy): domain Bacteria; kingdom Pseudomonadati; phylum Pseudomonadota; class Alphaproteobacteria; order Hyphomicrobiales; family Nitrobacteraceae; genus Bradyrhizobium; species Bradyrhizobium genomosp. III. Next base: position 21,043 of record NZ_AJQF01000351.1, read on the forward strand.
CCTGCCCGTGATCGACGGCGTCGCTGCTGCGGTGACGCTGGCGGAATCACTGGTGCGGCTGGGCCTGAAGACCTCCCGCCTCGGGCCCTACGCGGCACCGCGCGCGAAGACCTATTCCGGGCCGTTTGCGCCGTTTCAACCTTGATTCCCGCGCCAGGGCGGAGCCTTGGAAGCCGCAAGACCCGCTGATTCCTGGTTTTTTGGCCCTTAGCCTCTTTTTGGTCCCATTCCTTGCGGAAACGTAACACTTTCGGGACGCCCCGGCGACCTCTGGTTGCCGGTCTTCGCCACTCACCAAGTTTCAATTTGGGTTTTGTCAGCGATGATCGATCTCGCCCAGGACACACCGTCGAACCCCCTGCTTCGCCTTGGCGCCCAGCCCATCGCGCTGACCGCCGCTGCGCTGCTGCTCCTGATCGCGGGGGTGACCTCGATCGCGATCTGGCGGGCCTATACCGGCGCCGCACCTGAAGCTGACCGGGTGGTGGCATCGCGGCAGCTCCAGGCCCGTACGGCCCAGGCCTCCGAGCAGCTGGTCGAGAAGACCAAGGGGCTGGAGGCGACCCAGCAGGAATCGATTGACCAGCTCCAGGTCGTGCAGGACCAACTCCAGACGATGAAGCGGCTGATGGCGGCGCAGCAGGCCGACACCAAGCGCCTGTCCGAACAGGTCGCATCGCTGAACGAGTCCATCGACAGCTTGCGGCAGTCGTTTGCCAGCGCACGGGCGACCGAGGTTGAAACGCCCTCGGTTACCCGCAGGAAACCGGCGCGGCACCGTGTCCACGCCAGTGCGCGAAAGCGCTCGCGCGGCTAACTCCCACCACGCCCCGTGGAACTTTATTTTCGCCACTTGTGAACTGGATCACATTCGGCCGTATGATTCCGCGCGATGGTCGCCCTTACCGGATGGCGTGAGCCGATTTCAATGTCCGGGGCTGGCAAGGTCGTTGACGGTATACTGCGTCAACGGCCTTGTTTTTTGTGGGACGCTATTCGCAGACGTCCACGCGGCGGATACGCCAGCCCGCCGGCGTCATGACGCGCTTGCGCGCGACGTAGCAGCCGCCATAGCCATCGTTGTAGTCGTCGTAGCCGGTACTATAATAGGTGGGACCGCCGTAATAGGGGGAGCCGTAGCCGTAATAACCGCCATAGTAGCCGGCGCCGGCGATGCCCGCCCCGATCGCGACACCTGGCCAGAAGCCGCCGCCATGCCAATGGCCGCCATGGCCCCAGCCACCACCGCCATGACCCCAGCCGCCATGTCCCCCGCCATGTCCGAAACCCCCGGCGTGGGCCACCTGCGGCGCCGACAGCCCGACTGCCGCGACGGCCAGCGCCGCCATCATCATCCTGCGTAACATCACTCGATCCTCCGCGTGGACACGCTCCACGCTTCAAAGCGGGATCAAGCTAACGTCACTTGGGCATTCGGGACAGCCACGCTGTCTCACTTCCGCGCGAGGATCAGCAGCCGCGACAGATGCTCTTGAGCTTCTTGTCGAGCATCCGATTCTCGGCATTGACGGCGGCATCGGCGCCGCCGCCTGTGCCGCTGCCAGTCGTACCGCCGGAGCCCGGGCCGGATGACTGAGCCGTACCCAGGCTGTTGGTGCCGGGCGGTGGAGCCGGCGAGTTGGCGACGCCACCGCTCGATCCAACGGAGCCTCCAGTCGATCCCGCGGCGCCTCCGGTCGATCCGGCCGAACCGCCGCTCGCCTGCGCGAACGCGGCGGCCGGCATCGCTGCGAGGGCGAAGATCACCATCATGGTCTTGATCGAGACGGTTGCAGGCGATGCAGCCATGAGAATTCTCCTTTGCCGGTCAACCGCCGCGGCGAAGGCAGGTTCCGGAACAAATGCCGTCACATCAGCTTGAAAGCGAGGAGGCTCAATCAGGATGACCGATCGCGATCCTTTTGCAGAAGGCGAACGCGCCGCGCGCGACAACATTCCGGCCGAGGCCAATCCCTATCTCGGCGGCAGCGACGAGCATGCGCTGTGGGCCGCCGGCCACGAGAAGGTCGCAGGCGCGACCGAAGCGAGCGAATCCGAGGGAAGCTGACGTCCCGCTCCGGATCGCGCACCGATCGCTATGCGGCCGCCACCCTATTCTCGGTCCGGTCCTCGACCATGGTCACGAACATGTGGGACTCTTCGCTGGCGCCGCCGATCTGAACCCGCCGTGCGGAGATCACGCGACGCCCGCGCGCGGGATTGTCGATGGTGTCGATGATCGGCGCGAGCTGCTGCTTCTGCGCGAGCAGCTGCTTGTCGCGCCGCTCGATCAGCTCGGCCGCCTCCGGGGAGAACAATTCCCGCGCGGTCTTGCCGATGATCTCGCCGCGCGACATGCCGATCATCTTCTCGGCCGCCTTGTTGACGAAGACGTAGCGCAGATTGCGCGCATCCTTGGCGATGATGCCCTCGGCCACGTTCTCGATGATGGTGGCGAGGAAGCGCTCCATCCGCTCGAGAATGCGCTCGCGCTGACGCTGTTCGGTGACGTCCTCCTGCACGGAAACCCAGCCGCCGCCGTCCATCGGACGCTCGTAGATCTTGATGATGCGGCCGTCGTTCAAGGCGATCTCGTAGGCCGCCGGCTCGCGCCTGGCGATCCGGTCGAGAACGGCCGCGACATATTTCGCGACGTCGCCGCTGAACAGCCCGCTCTTGACCCGGTGCTGGAGGATATCCTCGAGGGTCGATCCAGCCTGGATCGTCTCGGGCAGATTGTAGATCTGCCGGTAGTTCGAGTTCATCGCGACCACGACCGCCTTGCCGTCGAGCATGATCAGTCCCTGCGGCATGCTGTTGATAGCGGCCGAGAGCTGCCACTTCTTGGCCTGGTACTTGTCGTTGAATTGGTCGCGCTCGGTCCTCGCGGCGTCGCGCGCCTGGGCGATGCCGAGCTCGAGCTCCTCGAGCTCGAAGATGCGCGCGACGGCGTCGCGGAAGTTCTGCACGGCGCGCGCAAGACGTCCGATCTCGTCGTGACGGCCGAGATGCGGCACCTCGCTCTTGACGTCGCCCTGCGCGATCCGGTCGGTCGCCTGCGTGATATCGGCCAGGGCGCCGACGACCGAACTGCGCATGACGACGACGTTGAGCGCCGCCAGCATCAAGGCGGCGAGTCCGAGTGCGAACAGATAGGCAGCCGCATAGCGGTTCTCATTGGCAAGCTCGTCCGCCTCGCGGGCGCGCTGCTGGTAGATGCGCTCGAGCGCCTCGATATCGCTGCTGAGCTTGCTGCGCACGGTGCGGTTGGCGTCGTTGTCGCCCCATTCGCGCCCCGCGGCCGGGCTGATCTCGATCCCGCGCCGCACCAGTTCCTGACGGAAGTCGATGAATTGCATGATGCGCTGGCGGAAGCTCGCGAACAGCTCGGCGTCGTCGTTGCCGACGTTCTTCTCCATGCTCTTCACGGCCTCGGCGAGCTCGTGGTTGCGCCGCACCAGCCCGTCCGCGAACGGCTTCATCGCACGACGATCGGCCGACATGTAGATGCCGCGTGATTCCATCACGATGGCATAGATCAGCGCATTGATGCGCCCGACGCCGATCGCCGCCTCGGCGGCGGTGACATGCATGTGGCGATACGTCGTCTGCAAGCGTACGGACTGGACCGACATCACGAGGAGGAAGGTGGTGACAATCGCAAGGAAGGCGGCAATGCTGTAGACCTTCTCGGCGACCGTCAGCGTGTCGGCCGCGCGCGAGTCTTACGAACTTCTTCAATAGATTGGTTCCGGCACCGAAGCCGGATCCCAGCGCCGTCGCATCCATGGCGCCGCTCCTCCTGGTTGAAAACGCTCAACAATAAGCGTGATCGCGCTAGCGGAGGATTAAAGTACCGGCCTGTATTTGTACGGTACGGAACCGTGCCACTGGGCGGACCGGCCGCGCAGACTTTCTCAACCGATCCGCTTCAAGCCCTTTTTGAAGCGCGGACCATTGGCGACGTAGAACCTGGCCGCGCTTCCCATTCGCTGCACCTGGGCGTCGTCGAGCGTGCGGATCACGCGCGCCGGTGAGCCGATGATCAGGGAACGTTCGGCAAACTCCTTGCCCTCGGTGATGACGGAACCGGCTCCGACGATGCTGTTGCGGCCGATCTTCGCCCCGTTCATTACGATCGAGCCCATGCCGATCAGCGCGCCCTCCTCGATGGTGCAGCCATGAAGGATGACATTGTGGCCAACCGTGCAGTTCCGGCCGATGTGAAGCGGAAAGCCGAGATCGGTGTGGCAGGTCGAGCCGTCCTGGACATTGGCGCCCTCGCCGATCTCGATCCATTCATTGTCGCCGCGCAGCACCGCGCCGAACCAGACGCTCGCACCCGGCTTCAGGCGCACGCGGCCGATCACGGTGGCGGTCTCGGCGATGAAATAATTGCCGTCGGCGGGAAGGTCGGGCGCCTGCCCGTCGAGTTTGTAGATCGCCATGGAGGTCTCCTGTCGCGTTGACCACTGGCATAGCCAAACGGCAGCCGCGACGCAAAGGCCCCGCGCCGGCAGCGCTCAATGCGCGGGCGTCAGCCCAGAACGCCGGCCGCGCGCAACGTCATCAGGAAGAAGGTGCCGCTCATCATGCTCCAGAAGCCGGCGATGAGGGTCGCCATCATCACGAACTCGGCACGGCGGCTTTCCACGCGCATGCCGCGCAGCGTGTTGCGCATGATGATGAAGGGCGCGGCGAACACCAGGAACGGCACCGCAGCGAAGGTCTTCGGCGCCACGCCGTCCTGCAGCAGGCCGAAGCCGGCGGGCCGCCGCGCCAGCGCCTGGTATCCGTTCACGAGCGCGCCCGCGAGCGCGAAGCCAATGCAGATCGAGAAGAAGGTGTTGAAAGCTTCAGGTGTCATCGGAACGGTCCGCCCTTACGCAACGCCGAGCATTCCTGTGACAAATGGTGCCGGTTAACGCTACATTATCCTTAAGGGAAGGTTAACGCCGCCGTCCCGTCCACGCAGGGCCGTCCCCGCCCCCCGCAGCCGGGAACGCTGCGCGAAATCGGCGCCGCATGGCATATTCGCCGCTGATTCGTCGGCCACCGGCCGACTTCCGGCTCGACCTCGCGCAAGCTCATGACGGTGTTTTCGGCAGTTCCCCATAGGTCCCCCCGCACGCGCACCTGGGCGCATGCCGTCCCGATCGTGCTCGGCGGCATTGCTGCGGTGTGCGCGGTCGCGCTCGTCGCCTATCTGTTGTGGCCGACCTGGGGCACCCGCGGCGCGAACGCCCCGGACAAGCTGCCGGTGAGCGTCGGCGGCACGCTGTTCAACCTGCCGGTGACGGCGATCCGCATGAAGATCCAGCGGCACTCCGGACCGCAGGAGCGTATCGACCTCGACTTCCTCTATCCCTCTCTGGAGCCGCCCGGCACCCCAAAGCACGTCACCGCCGACACGGTGGAAGCGGCGGTGCAATCGATCGACCGCATCTTCCTGTCGATCACAGCCCACCACGATGCGCTCTCGCCCGAGCAGCGAACTGCGACGATCTATCCGCGCTATCTCGACCAGGCAGCAGCGATGCCCGCGGACGGCCTGACGATGCGGATGTTCCGGGCTGACACGCCCTACGGCAGCGAAGATTTTTATTCGGCTGCAAGCCCCGCGCTGACCGCGCGCTGCACCCGCGATGCGTCAACGCCCGGCATGTGCCTGTCCGAGCGCCGCGTCGGCGGCGCCGACCTCACCTTCCGCTTTCCGCGCAGCTGGCTGTCACAGTGGCGCGATGCGGCGGAGGCGATGGACAGGCTGACGGCGCAGTTGCGCGGACCGAAGGGGTAAGCGCGGCCGCGAGATCGGCTTGCAGGCCGGGCTCAACCCCTCGCCGAACAAAATCTCGAAAACAACCCCATGCACAGTAGCCAAGTCACGGCCGCACTTCGTATTTTTAAATATTCATTATTTCCGAATTAGAGCTTGACCCATCGGGCAAAACCCGTGGGGATCTCAAGGCCACATCATCCAGACTTGATGCGGGCAGGCTCAATCCTGCCCCTTCCGCGCCCGATAATGGCTCGGCGTCGTGCCGACCGCCTTGCGGAAGGCGCGGTTGAAATTGGCCTGCGAGGAAAATCCCGCGGCAAACGCGATATCGACCAGCGGGCGATCGCTGGTCGACAGGAGCCGCTTGGCGAGATCGAGGCGCTGACGGCTGACATATTCGTGCGGTGCAGTTCCGGTCGCCGCCTTGAAGCTGCGGGAGAAATGCGCCGGGCTCATGCAGGCCACAGATGCAAGGTCCTTCACGGTGAACTCGCGCTCGACGGATGCTTCGATGAATTCCGTGACGCGCGACAGGCGCCTCGCATCGAGCGGTTTCTGCACGGCATAGGATTGCTTCAGCCGGACTGAACTGGCGGCGTAGCTGTGCACCAGATGGGCGGACAAGGCCCGCCCCAGGCTTTCGATCAAAAGGCGGCCTGTGGAGGTCTCCTGCGCGAGCTCCGCGAGAATGCGGTCCGCGACGTGCTCGATGAACATGTCCCGGTCGATGCTCTCGTAGCGGATCGACATGCCCGAGGGATCGATGTCGAGATCCCTGAGCATGGTGTCGTCGAACGGCTTGCCCGGAAGAAAGAGATGCAGGCATTCCTGCATCTGGTCCTCGACGCGGATGAAGTCTTCGCGGATGCCGGCCGGGCAGAGCCAGACGGTGCCTCTCCTGCCGAAGGTGCGCTGCCGCATGCCGGCGCCTTCGCGGTCGACGACCGAGCTGCCGCGGAGCAATATCGCGATCTCGGTGTCGCGCGGCAATTGCGGAGGGAGGTCGCCCGGCTCATGACTCCATCGTTCGGCCAGGAGATGCCCCCACCGCCGGTCGTTGGACGTCTGGAGCATTCTGCCGGTCACATATTTATCGACAGAGTTGCCAAGCATACCCATCGGAAATCTCCGCCAGATCACGCGATGTATGGGTAGAGAGGTATTGCCGGTTCAGGCAATTAGCATGCCAGAGAACCGGCAGGGCGTCCACCGGCCGAGAGCAGTCCGGGACAACAACACCGCACGTTTTGAAAAGCCAGGGCGCGCCCGGCCGCCGCATCCTTCGGACCGTCTTGAATCAGGAAGCGGAGAGATCCATGGCGAGGTCCACGGTCATAGGCGCATGCCCCCACGACTGCCCCGACACCTGCTCCATCCTGACCACGGTCGAGGACGGGAAGGCGATTGCCGTCCGCGGCAATCCTGATCACCCGTTCACGCGCGGACGCCTCTGCGTCAAGGTCAACAATTACGAGGAGCGCGTCTACAGCGACAAGCGCGTCCTCTTTCCGCTGAAGCGGGTCGGCCCGAAGGGCTCACGGCAATTCCAGCGGATCTCCTGGGACGAAGCCATCGACACCATCGCATCGCGCTGGAAATCAGTGATCGCCGAGCACGGCGCGCAGGCGATCCTGCCCTACAGCTATCTGGGCACGCAGGGCATCATCAACGGGTTGAATGTCGGAGATCCCCTCTTCAACAAGTTAGGGGCGACGGTTCTGGAGCGCACCTTCTGCGACTCTGCCTCTTGCACAGCGTACATGATGACGATCGGGCACACGCCCGGCGTCGACCCCGAAAGCTTCGTGCACTCGAAATACATCATCCTGTGGGCCTGCAACACGCTGAGCACGAACTCGCATCACTGGCCGTTCATCGAGCAGGCAAAAAAGGCCGGCGCCAAGCTCATCGTGATCGATCCCGTCCGCACCCGCACCGCGCGCCTCGCCGACTGGCACATTCCGATCCGGCCCGGCACTGACGCCGCGCTCGCGCTGGCGATGATCCACGTCATCATCAAGGAGAACCTGCTCGATCGCGATTACGTCGACAAATACACCATCGGCTACGACGAGCTGGTGGACCGCGCGGCGAGCTACACCCCGGAATTTGCGTCGCAGGAAACTGGCATTCCCGTCGACGACATCCTCAAGCTGGCCAGAGAATTTGCGACCACACCGCCCGCCGTCATACGCATCGGCGTCGCGGTCGAGCGGCATGCCGGCGGCGGCCAGACCGTGCGTGCGATCGCCTGCCTTCCGGGGCTGATCGGCGCCTGGAAGCATGTCGGTGGCGGCCTGCTCCAGCTGCCGATCTGGGCCTTCCCGGTCAGATGGGACGTCTTGATGCGGCCCGACCTCCAGCCCGAGAAGATGCGCGTGCTGAACTCCTGGCGCCTCGGCCCGGCGTTGACCGGCGAACTCGGCTTCGATCCGCCGATCAAGGCGCTGTTCGTCTACAACGCCAACCCGATGGCGATGGTGAGCGAACAGGCCAAGCTCGAAAATGGGCTCGGACGCGAGGATCTCTTCACCGTCGTCAGCGAGCACTTCCTGACCGACACCGCCAGATATGCCGACATCGTTTTGCCCGCAACCACGCAGCTCGAGCAGAAGGACATCATGTTCTCCTGGGGGCACCTTTACCTCTCCTACAACAACCAGGCGATCGCGCCGCTTGGCGAAGCCGTCTCCAACACCGAGCTGTTCCGCCGCCTGGCGCGCGCAATGGGCATCACCGACCCCACTTTCTTCCGGACCGACGACGAAATCATCGAAGCTTCGCTCGACTGGAGCAATCCGGTTCTCGAAGGCATCACGCTCGACGGCGTCAAGACCAAGGGCTATGCGCGCCTCAACATGCCGGCGCCCGCCGACTGGGCGCCGCATCGCGAGGGCAATTTCCCGACCGCCTCCGGCAAGTGCGAATTCAAATCGACGATCGCGGGCGGCGGCAACTTCGTGGTGCCGCTGTTCCGCCAGGGCTACAATGGCGACCAGGATGCCACGCCCGTCGATCCCCTGCCCCACTACATCCCGCCCAACGAGAACCCGCGCACGGCGCCGGTGCTCGCCACGCGCTACCCGCTCAGCCTGATCTCGCCGAAGAGCCACGCCTTCCTGAACTCGAATTACGGCAATCTTCCCGCGCAAACCGCCCAGGCCGGCGAAGAACAGGCGGTGCTTCTCAATCCAGATGATGCCGCACAGCGCGGGATCGTCGCCGGCGCGCCCATTCGCGTGTTCAACGATCGGGGCTCATTCGAAGCCTTTGCGACCGTTTCGTCCGATATCATGCCTGGAGTCGTGGTGGCGCCGTCCGGTTACTGGCAGCGGTCCAATCGCAAGGGCGCGACGGTCCACGTGCTGACGCCGCCGGCGTTCGCCGACCTCGGCCGGGCCCCGACCTTCTCCGACATCCTCGTCCAAGTCAGCGGGGCCTGACGATGACTTATGTGGTCACCGACAATTGCCGGGGGTGCCGATACACCGAATGCGTCACGGTGTGTCCCGTCGAGTGTTTTCACCTCGATGAGTCCATGACCTATATCGATCCGGAAAACTGCATCGACTGCGGCGGCTGCGCGCCGGCCTGCCCGGTCGGTGCGATCGAGCCCGACTATCGCCTTGCAGCCGACAAAAAATTCTGGATCGACGTCAACCGCAAGCGCGCTGCCGAAACTCCCGTCATCAGTGGCCGCCTGCCGGCGCTGCCCGGAGCGGACGAACGCCGGCAGGCGCTGGGCCGATGACAGGCCTCGCTGCAAGCGAAGGCCGCGTCGCCATCGTCGGCAGCGGACCGAGCGGCTTCTACACGGCCGAGGCCCTCTTGCGTTCGGGTGCATCTGTGACGGTCGACATGTTCGAACGGCTCCCGGTGCCGTACGGGCTGGTGCGGTTCGGCGTGGCGCCCGACCACCCGAAGCTCAAGCAGGTGACGGCAGCGTTCGACCGCATCGCCGCCATGCCCGGCTTTCGCTTCTTCGGCGGTGTCACGGTCGGAGACGATGTCACGGTCGACGAGCTGCGTGAGGCCTATAACGCCGTCGTGTTGGCAACGGGCGCCGAACTGAGCCGGCCGCTGGGCATTCCGGGCGAGGCTCTGCCGGGGAGCCACAGCGCAGGCGATTTCGTCGCGTGGTACAACGGGCACCCCGATTTCGCCGATCTCAGCTTCAATCTCGACCATCAGGCGGCAATCATCATCGGTCACGGCAATGTCGCACTCGACGTCGCACGCATTCTCGCCAAGACCGCCGACGAGCTGCGACAGACCGACATCGCGCGCCACGCGCTCGAGGTGCTGGCGGCGAGCCGGATTCGCCAGATCTCCATCGTCGGCCGCGGCGCACCGGTGCAGGCCAAATTCAGCGCCAAGGAATTGCGCGATTTCCTCGAATTGAGGTCATGCGACACGCTCGTCGACGACCGCGATGTCACGCCGAAGGACTTCGAACCGCAGCATCCCGCAGATCCGGAGCTGGTCGAGAAGCTGTCGCTGCTGCGCGGATTTTCGCAGCAGACCGCGACCAGGCCGCGCCATTGTGTCTTTCGATTTGGCTTCTCGCCCTTCGCGATCCACGGACGAGGCCGGGTGGAGACCCTCTCGGTGACGCACCGGTCCGGCGCCGTCGAGGACATCGCCGGCGGCCTCGTGTTCGGCAGCGTCGGCCGCAGGACGGCGCCCGTCACCGGCGTACCCTACGACACACATCGCGGCGTTCATGCCAATGCCAATGGACGTGTCACGAACGGGCATTGCGTGATCGAGGGCCTCTATGCCTGCGGATGGAGCAAGCGCGGTCCGAACGGCACGATCGGCACCAATCGCGGCTGCGGCATCGCCACGGCAGAGGCCGTGCTGGCAGATCTTGCGCATCGGCGAGCGCGCCCGGACACGCCGGATGCGCTGCTGGCACGCGTCGTCGGCCGCGTCACCCGCGTCGTGAGCTATCCGGACTGGATGGTGATCGATACTGCCGAGAAATCCAGGGGAGCCCTGCTCGGCAAGCCGCGGGAAAAATTCGTCACAATCCCCGACATGCTCGCAGCGGTGGGCGCGTAACCCCGGAACCGATCGCGCCACCGGACCGCGCTAAAGCGCGATGCGATCAGGATGAATCGTCATCGCGCTTCAGGTTGTTGTTCCAGCATGATCTTTTCGGAAAACCGCTGCGCACTTTTCCGGACCACGCTCGCATCTACTCCTGATCGACGAGATCGTCCTCGAGGATCGCCATCTGGAACTGGAACGAGCGATCGTCGTCCTCGTCGTCGACGAAGAGCACGCCGATGAACTCCTCGCCGATATAGACTTCGGCGGAATCGTCCTTCTTCGGCCGCGGCACGACGCGGATCTTGGGATTGCCGAATACGCGCTTCAAATACGCATCTAACTTTCTGACTTCTTTGACGTCCACGGCAAGTCTCCGATCGAAAATGGTCGGCGGGTTTTAGGACGAGACGCGACGAACCGCCAGCATGAATTGCCAAAGAATTTGGGGACCGAAAGGGCCGGAAATCCGGCCCTTTTCGCCTTCAAGGCCAGGTCTTAAAGCCCCATCGCGTTGATCATCTGATCCATCGTGCGCGACGGTTCGGCGCAGCCGGCCTCGCCGACGACCTTGGCAGGCACGCCCGCGACGGTCACGTTGTGCGGCACGGGCTTGACCACGACCGAGCCGGCCGCGATGCGCGCGCAATGGCCGATCTCGATGTTGCCGAGGATCTTTGCGCCGGCGCCGATCAGGACGCCGTGCCGGATCTTCGGATGACGGTCCTCGTTCTCCTTGCCGGTGCCACCGAGCGTGACGCCGTGCAGGATCGAGACGTCGTCCTCGATCACCGCCGTCTCACCGCAGACGAAGCCGGTGGCGTGGTCGAGGAAGATGCCGCGGCCGATGCGCGCGGCAGGATTGATGTCGGTCTGGAACACCGCGGAGGCGCGGCTCTGGAGATAATACGAGAAATCCTTGCGGCCTCTCAGATAGAGCCAGTGCGCGAGGCGATGGGTCTGGATCGCGTGAAAGCCCTTGAAGTAGAGCAAGGGATCGATGAAGCGCGAGGTCGCGGGATCGCGGTCGTAGACGGCCACGAGATCGGCGCGGAAGGCGTTGCCGAGATCGGGATCGTCGCGCAGCGCGTCCATATAGGCCTGGCGCACCAAGTCGCCCGACAATGCGGAGTGATCGAGCCGCTCGGCGACGCGGTGGACCACCGAATCCTCAAGGCGGCTGTGATGCAGCACGGACGAATAGATGAAAGTCGCAAGCTCCGGCTCGCGACGGACGATGTCCTCCGCTTCGCCCCGGATCCGATCCCAGATCGGATCGAGCGATGCGAGCTTTCCTCCCGGATTGACCTGATGCACTGCCATGGATTTGCTCTTTGGGATTTGCTCTTTCGAGTGGGCTCGTTTTGCCCGCTCTATAGCATAGTTTAGGCGACGAAGTCCTGACCGGCTTGCCTGGGAGTGAACAGCGCCTTGCCCCGCGAAAGCATGCCAAGACGTTGAAACAAAAGATTTTTTTCGAAGCCCCCAAGCGGCAAGGTTGGCTCAAAGTGGTCAGAGTTTTGCCAAATTCAAGTCGGGCGGCGTCAAACTATTGGTGAATTCTCTCCCGACCGTTATTGCGAGCATGGTTCGGGGCGAGGACGGGGAGCAGATTTGAGCATCACCACCGATCAATTGCGCGGGCGCGCCGCGGATACGCTTTGGCTGCGTCTGGCGGCGGTGGCCCTGCCCCTCCTGATGATCGCGCCGGCGTTCTGGAACGGCTACCCGCTGTTGCAATGGGATACCGGCGGCTATCTGGCGCGCTGGTACGAGGGCTATCTCGTCCCGAGCCGCTCCACGGTGTTCGGCCTCTATCTGCACTATGGCGAAAGTTTTGGCTTCTGGATCAACCTCGCGGTCCAGTCGCTGGCAACGCTATGGCTGTTGCAGCTCACCCTGCGCGTGCTCTCGATGATGCAGACCTTTCGCTTCGTCGCGATCAGCCTTGGCCTGATCCTGTCGACCGCGCTGCCCTGGCTTGCGAGCATGCTGCTCACCGACATCTTTGCCGGCCTCTCGGTGCTGTCGCTGTTTCTCCTGGTCGTCGGCGCAAGCCGCACCTCGGCGCTCGAGAAGATCTCGCTGTTCGTCTTCACCGCCTTTGCCGCCGCCACCCACAGCGCCACGCTCGGCGTGCTGCTCGGTCTTTGCGTCGCGGGCTGGATCGCCCGGCCGTTTCTCAAGGAGCGCCTACCGCTGGCGGGATTGGCGCAGGCCAGCCTCAGCATCGTTGCGGGCGGCCTGATGCTGGTCTCGGCGAATTATGCGCTGTCCGGCAAGCTGGCCTGGACGCCCGGCGGTTACGGCGTCGCCTTCGGCCGCATGATGCAGGACGGCATCGTCGCGCGTTACCTCGACGACCATTGCCCGCGCGAACGCTACAAGCTCTGTCCCTATCGCAATGAGCTGCCGGCGACGGCAGATGAGTTCCTGTGGGGCAAGAGCATGTTCAACACGCTTGGCCGCTTCGAAGGCATGAACGAGGAGATGGGTTACATCGTCGTGCAGTCGCTCAGGGATTATCCGGCCTGGCAGGCCGGCGCGGCGTTGCGGGCGATGGGCCAGCAATTGCTGCATGTCGCGACCGGCGAAGGCACCAATGGCTGGATCCCGCACACCCGTGGCATCATCGAGCGCTACATCCCCGCGCAGGCCGCGCCGATGCGCTCCGCGCGACAGCAGAATTGGCAGCTCGACTTCACCGCGATCAACTGGCTGCACGTGCCGGTGGCGCTGGCCTCGATGCTGGCCCTGGTCGCGCTGCTCGGCAACGCGCTGGCAAACCGCCGGCTCGACGACCTGACGCTGCTGGCGGCGACCGTGACGCTGGCCCTGCTCGGCAACGCCTTCATCTGTGCCGTCATCTCAGGCCCGCACGACCGCTATGGCGCGCGGATGGTATGGGTCGCCACCTTCGTGGTGCTGGCGGCGCTGGCGCGGCGGTTTGGCGACGACGTCAAAGCGCCATGAGATTGGAATGAAGAGTCATCGCGCTTGGTTTCGTCCGAGCAGCGAACGCTTTCATCGAAAGCAACACCCGGAACTGACTTGGCGTTCAACAGCCTATCCGCGTCGGCAAAGAACCAGAGTCCGATAGCAGCCCCTGGGCGGACTCCAATCACTCTCGAGCGACCCGCTTGCACGTCCGCTCGTGGGCCCCTTTGCCGACGTTCCAACCCGCCTCGAGCTGAGGTCCGATAACCCTTAGCGGACTCCAGGATGCCGAAAGGTCAGCGCCCGGCGCCGGAATTCCCGCCCGTTCCCAGGAACAAAATTTAATTTATTTAATTTATTTAATATGATTTAATCGCTTTACCCCTCTGGAGACACTGCAATGCCAGACCAAGACGACGACCGACGGGAATTCTTGAAGACCTGCGGAAAGTTCGCCGCCGTGACGCCGCCGACCATCACCCTTTTGCTATCAACGTCCCTCACGTCCAACGCGATTGCACAGTCTGGCGCGAGGGCGGTTCACCACGACCATCAGCACCATGGCAACAATGGCTGGGGCAATGGCGGCCGCGATGGCAGCCCCAACGGGAAGGACGATAGAGGCCGCTGAGCCGACGCGCGGCCTCCGGAAGGAGACACAATGCACCCCAGGCGCCGCGACGTAGATTGGCACTTCGCCTCCACGATCGTCTCGTTGATATGGCTAGTGATCTTGGCTGCCGCGCTCATAGCGGTGCTCCTCCGAGCCCAATCCTGAACGCACAGGCGAAAAGGGCCTCGGGAAAGCGAGGATCGCGGCTGCCGGAACCACAAATGGGTTACCACGTGTTTCCCGATCGAGCGGAAGGACCGTGTTCCCGGGAGAGGCACCAGCTCGCATCCCGTTGCCCGCGATGGCGGCTTTCCTATCGCACGTCAGTTTGAAGGTCCGCAGGTGTGCACCGCTACCTGGCCAGCGGCGTTGAACTTCAAGACCGCGCTGACCAGGCCTTCACGCACGACGTAAGAGATCAGCGCTCCCTCCTCCGCCTGCTGTAAGTTGTCGAGCTTCGACGCAGGATATTGGATCATCCGATCGACCCAATACGCGCGATGACCTTCGGGCCCTGTAATGGTCTTCGTGCAACCGCAACCGCAGACGATGACCGCGTCTTCAGCGTACATCCGCAAGATCGTGTCAACATCGCCGGCGCGGTAGGCATCTAACCAATCGACCGCCGCGGCCATCGCGTCAAAGGACATACAAGCACCTCGATGCCAAAAATCGAGATTTGGCCGGCGTACCAGCCAAGTCTCTCTTTCGAGAATTTTGGTGCCCTCGCCAGGTTAGGACCATATGCCGAAAGTCATAGCCTCAACGGCAAGTGGAACGGTTGGACGGGTATCCTGTTTTCCCGCCGCCCATCCCCTAGGGCAACGCAGTCGGCCCGAGCTTGGAGCGGGAGGCGTTGATGAAGGAGTCTTGCGCGATCCTCTTCGCCCAACGGCTGAACGACCTCTCTTCCCGACTCTCAGAACTGGAAGATCTCCGCCTTCGAGTCGAAGAGGCGGAGCGACGCGCCCGGGCTGGGCATAGATTACAGTCGCCTCCCAAAATAGCCGCCTCACGCGGGGGGCATCTTACGTGCAAGCGCCCCGGGTTCGCGCGGACCTGAAGGGAGCGGACAGCCCCTTGTGATGGGACATTTCAGGATAGCGGGGCAACAACCTCCTGGCCTCAGACACCATGCCTCAGCCGCGGCGCGAGAGGAAATCCAGCACGCCGGTCTTGTAGACCTTGTCGCCGACCGCGCGCATGTGGTCGCGGTTCGGAATGTCGAGCACTTCGGAGCCGGGGATGATCGCACCGAGCGCGCTGGCACTTCCTGCGACGTCGTCGGTGGTGCCGACCGCGATCAGCACGGGCACGTCGATACGCGCAGCTTCGTCCCTCGTCATGAGGTCGCGTGTGCCGCGCAGGCAGGCGGCCAGCGCACGGCGGTCGGAGCGGGTCTGATCGGCGAACGCGCGAAAGGTGCGGCCGACGGGATCGGTGACGTCGTCGAGATCTGGCGCTTCCAGCGCCTTGGCGACGTTCTCGCCGGGGCCCGTGCCCTCGATCAGGCCGCCGATGCCGATGCCGCCGAGGATTGCCGAGCGCAGGCGCTGCGGCTCGTTGAGGGAGAGCCACGCCGCCATCCGTCCGCCCATCGAATAACCCATGATGTCGGCCTGCGGGATGGCGAGATGATCCATCAGCGCAAGCACGTCGCCGGCCATGGTCGGGATCGAATACTGCGCGGGCTCGTAGAGCTTTGCGCTTTCGCCATGGCCGCGATTGTCGAGCGCAATCACGCGGCGGCCGTTCTTGCGCAGCTCCGAGACCCAGGTCGGATAGACCCAGTTCACGTTCTTGCTCGAGGCAAAGCCGTGCACCAGGATGATCGGATCGCCCTCGCCTTCATCGAGATAGGCAATTTCAACGGCGCCGTTGTGAAAGCTCGGCATCAGCAGTTCCGTGGTGTTGTGGGGAGTGATTGATCTTAGAGCACGATCCGGCAAAGCGTGCAGCGGTTTTCCGGCAACATCATGCTCAAACAATAGCCTGGAGCGCCGCGCGCCTCACGCCGTGACGGCCGCGTTGGCCAGAGCAGCTTCCGCGGCGATCCGGGCACGGCGAAGCCGCCGCGCCCGTTTGCGATCGCACCAGGCCTGGGTCAGGCGCTCGGTGGTCGCCTTGATGGAGGAGAGAAGGCCGAACAGCGTCAGTGCCGCGCTGAGCAGCCAGAGCGCCAGATTGAACGCGCCGCCGATCAGCAGCAGGGCGCCCCGACCCAAAAGCTTCATGATCGCGCGCGTCTTGCCGCCTTGCGCTTCGGCAAGCCGCGCCGCGCGCGCGACATCCTTGGGACCTTCGGCGATGCGCAGCGTGTCCATCGCCCCGCGCGTGCCGGTCTTCTCGGCGACGCGCGTGACATCCTTGCCGAGCCGGACCAGCGCACCGGCCTTCTCGGCCCGGAACGCCGCCTTGATCGCGCTGACGGTCTCGCCCGGCCGCAGCACCGAGCCTGATACCACCGCATTCCACAGCGCCGGCGTGTCGACGACCTCGCGCGCGGAACGGCCGGCCCAGACCGCCAGCCCCTCGCCGAGCCGCCCGACTTTGCGTGCATCCTTCACCAGCGTCAGTCCGGCGCGCACCGGCGCGGCACCACCGACGGACACGTAGGTTGCCGCCGTCACCGCAAGGCCGGCCGCCGCAAGCCCGAGCACGAGCCGGTCGGTGTCCTCGCCCATGGCAAGATGCTTGCCCTCGCGCACCACGTCCCTGATGTCGCCGATCACGAAGAGATCGCCCGCCACCGTCCCCGAGAGGCTCGCGACATCGTCGGCATTGCCGGTGACGAGGCCGGTGGCGAAACGTTTGGCGAAATGCGAGGTGGAGCTTTCGGCTTTGACCGCGTCATTGACGCGGCCCAGGAGGTCGTCGGGCAGCGCGATGTTGCGGTCGCGCGCGAGCGCGACAAAACTGTCGGCGAGATCCGCATCGCCGGCGGCGAGTGCGGCCTCGATGTTGTCCTGAACCAGATGGTCGTTCTGCCGCAGCAATGCATCGAGCTTCAGCTCGGAGAGCACGGCCGGATCATCCTGGGCGGCGAGGATCGCGCCGGCCTCGCGGGCGTGCGGTGCTACCTGCGCGAGCATGAAGCCGCACGCGGCGATACCGGTCAACGCTGTGGTGATTCGCAGCCACTTCATGTGGAAAAGCCCGGAAGTCCCTGGGATCCCTTGCGCCGGTCGATTCGTCTTTCGGCGCAAATTTGCTCGTCCACAGACATAGTATGCCAAAATTGCGACACAACGTCCCCGACGAAAGAAGGGCTTCTCTCAGGCCTTAAGATTGTGTCGAATTTGCATGAGCAAATGAGCATGGGGCAATTGCGAACCTTTCGGTTCCGCTGGACTAGCAATCATCCACACCCACCAGTATGGTCCGCGGCGCCTTAAAGATGCCGCGTCAGTTCGTGATTGTGTCTGCCGCCATTGCCACTCCAGGATGAGTTACGATGTCCGACCATGTCGTCCCGCACTTCCATAACGATGCCGGTGTCCCCGTCATCGAGATCGGCTCGCAAGAGTTCATGTGCGTTGGCGCCAACCCTCCGTTCGACCATCCGCACGTCTTCCTCGACCTCGGCAACGACAACGAGATCATCTGCCCCTACTGCTCGACGCTGTACCGCTTCGCGGCCGATCTGAAGGCGGGCGAAGCCCGCCCGCCGGAATGCGTCCTGAAGGACAAGGTGGCCTGACCGTTTCCATCGGTCAGGGGTGGCGCTCTCCCGCACGATTGTCATCGCCGGTGCCGGCATCGGTGGACTGACGGCCGCGCTGGCGCTGGCAGCCCGCGGCTTCCGCATCGTTGTGCTGGAAAAGGCCGAGCGGCTCGAGGAAGTCGGCGCCGGCCTGCAACTCTCCCCCAATGCCAGCCGCGTGCTGGTCGAGCTCGGCCTCACCGAGCGCCTCAGGCTGCGCGCCGTCATCCCGGAGGCGGTCTCGATCATGAGCGCGCGGGCCGGCGGCGAGCTTTTGCGCATGCCGCTCGGCGAGGCAGCTTCGCTGCGGGCCGGCGCTCCCTATTGGGTAGTGCACCGCGCCGACCTGCAATCCGCGCTGGCCGGTGCTGTCGCCGATCATCCCGACATCGACCTCAAGCTGGGCGCGACCTTCGAAGATGTCGCGCCTCATGCCAAGGGGCTGACGGTGGTCCATCGCAGCGGCACGATCCGCCGCAGCGATCTCGCCAGCGCGCTGATCGGCGCCGACGGCATCTGGTCGACGGTCCGCCAGCATCTGTTTCCCGAGGTGCAGCCGCGCTTCTCCGGGCTGATCGCCTGGCGCGGCACGCTGGATGCCACGCAACTGCCAAAGGACTACACCGCGCGCCGGGTGCAGCTGTGGATGGGGCCGAACGCCCATCTCGTCGCCTATCCGATCGCGGGCGGACGCCAGATCAACGTGGTCGCTGTGCTGCCGGGCACCTGGAACAGGCCGGGCTGGAGCACGCCCGGCGATCCGCTGGAAGTGATGGACGCCTTCGCCGCGCCGCGCTGGCCGGCCTCGGCGCGGATGATGCTGGCCACGGTCGACAGCTGGCGGAAATGGGCGCTGTTCGGCGTGCCCGACGGCTGCCCCTGGAGCAGAGGTCCGGTGGCGCTGCTCGGCGATGCCGTGCATGCGATGCTGCCTTTTGCGGCCCAGGGCGCCGGCATGGCGATCGAGGATGCCGCGGTGCTCGCCCGGCATCTGAGCTTTGAAGCCGCCGAGAGCACGGCAGGCATCAGTGCTGCGCTGACGCAATACGGCCGTGCCCGTCAGGCGCGGGTGCGGCGGGTGCAGCGGACCGCGCGGCAGCAGGGCCGCATCTATCATCTCGGCGGGCCGCTTGCGGCCGCACGCGATCTTGCGATCCGCGCGCTCGGCCCGGACCGCATGCTGGCGCGGCAGGACTGGATCTACGGCTGGCGGCCCTGATGCGAAGCGCCTCCAGCGCGGCGCCTCAGCGGGACATTTTCCCGGATTTCGAAGCGGGCTTGCCAGCCGCCGCGGGCGACAATTGCGTGGCAGGCGGGGTCGCCTCCGGCGGCGTTTCCCGGCACTTGTTGCGGCGCCAGGCGTCCTCGGCCATTTGCGCCGACCCGCGCACGGCAACATAGTCGTTGCGATAGGCGAGCTCGGACACCACGGCGCCACCCGTCCCGGTCTCCGCCTTCTCCATCAACCCCCGCAAATCGTCAGTGCGCTTGGCGAGCGACTTGCGCTCGGTCTCCAGCTGCTTGCAGTCGTACAATTCGTATTTGGCGGGATCGGCAAAGGCCGGCGCGACCGTCTCGCTCATGCCGGCGCAGCCGGACAGCGCGGCGCCGGCCGCAAGCAGCGCGAGGAGCGCGCCGAAGCCGCGCGGCGAAGTGGAAAACGAAGCAGCCATGCCGGATGAATAGTCCCCGTGGATTGAGAATGCCTAAAGCAACAACAGATGTCCGGATTGAGGCTTTGCCTTGTGCGCCCGGCTCGCTTAAGGAAGAACCGTCCCTCCGGGCTCGCAACGCGCCAATTCCAGACGGCCAGGATGGACTTAAGTGTTTGATCTCGTTGGATCAAGCGGGCATGGCGGAATTGGTAGACGCAAGGGACTTAAAATCCCTCGGTGCGCAAGCGCTGTGCCGGTTCGACCCCGGCTGCCCGCACCACGAGATTTGATGCTCCGCGATGAAGGCGGTCTACCCTCCGCTTCAGCTGAGCGATCATCGAACACGCCTCCGGTGACGTCTCGATCTGCCCAACAGCTCTGTTGCACGGCTTCAGCATCTGAAGATCGCCCTCGCCCGAGTCCAAGCAGCCGCTTCACCGAAAGCAGGCGACGGATCGATGATCGAGGCGGGATTTCAGCGCATCGAGCGCGCGTCGGAGCACATCATGTTCCTGTCGCACGAGCCGTCAACTTTAAGGCGATTGTGCTGCACATGTCCTTGAGAAATGTGGCGCTCGCTGCTAACCCGAGCGAGAACAAGGCGCAGGCTCCATGGCTCAAACCTCCTTTCCCGCCCAGTCCACGACGGAAGGCCTGAAAGTCGGGGCCGATACCTATTCGAGCGCAATCGCCGACGCGCAGAACTACATGAACTGGGTTATCGACCAGTTCCGTCCCTACCTGAAGGGTGCGATCCTCGAGGTCGGGTTCGGGCATGGGCTCTACAGCAGAGTGCTGGGCGAGCTGGGCGATTATTGCGGCGTGGACCACGACCGCGAAAGCGTCGAACGTGCCGCCAAGGCGATGCCCGATCGCAAGTACGCCGTCTGCGACATTCTGGTCCGCGATCAGCTGAGTTCCCTGTTTCCCCAAGGCGTCGATGCGGTCTTCACCATCAATGTGCTCGAGCACATCGAGGATGACGCCACGGCGGTTGCCAATTTGGTCCAGGTGCTCAAGCCCGGCGGCCATCTCCTGATCAGCGTTCCCGCCCTGATGCTGCTCTACAACGATCTCGATCGCCTGGCGGGACACTGCCGCCGCTACACCACCGCGCGCCTCGCCAAGCTGCTCGCCGATCAACCGGTCGAGCTGGTCCGGCTGAATTACTTCAATCCGATCGGCGGGCTGGGATGGCTTGCCAATCGTCTGAAGCGGCATCAGTCGCTGAACGATGCCGCCGTCAACGGGCAGATCGCCCTGTTCGACAAATATGCCGTGCCGCTGTCGCGGGCGCTCGATCCGCTCTCGCGAAGCTTCTTTGGGCAATCCGTCACCTGCATTGCACGCCGCTTATGATTTCAGTCGTCATTCCTGCGCTCAACGAGCGCAACGGCATCGTTGAAACCATTGATCGAGCCAAGGCGGCCCTCGACGGCGCTCAGCTCACTCCCTATGAGATCATCATTGTCGACGATGGTTCGGCCGACGGCACCGGCGAGCTTGCCGAACAGGCCGGTGCAAAGGTGCTGAGGCATCCCCACAACATCGGCTATGGCCGCTCGCTGAAGGATGGAATTCGCGCTGCGTCCTACGACACGATCGTCATCAGCGACGCGGATGGCTCCTACCCGATGGAGACGATCCCGGCGCTGGTCGCGCGCTTCAACCAGGGGTTCGACATGGTCGTCGGCGCCCGGACCGGGCCCAACTACCGCGAGTCGAGGCTGAAATCGCCATTGCGCGCGATCCTCAAGGCGATCGTCGAATTCACCGCCAACCGCGAGATCCCCGACATCAATTCCGGCCTGCGCGTGTTCGGCCGGCAGGTCGCGATCTCCTATTTCGAGCATGTCAGCGACCTCTTCAGCTTCACGACGTCGCTGACGCTCGCCTACATGATGAACGCGAAGTTCGTCGACTACATCGACATCGACTACAAGGAGCGCATCGGCCGCTCCAAGGTGAACCTGTTCCGCGACTCCATTCGGACGCTGCAATACGTCCTGGAGGCCTGCACCTACTACAATCCGCTGAAGATCTTCGTGCTGCTGGCGATGATGTGCATGGCGCTCGCGCTGGTCTCGCTGATCGGCGGGATCATCCTGCAGGTCGTCAGCGCCTTCGTGCTGGGCGTCGGCGCGATCCTGCTCAGCATTCTCGTCGTCGCCATGGGACTGCTCGCGGTGCTGCTGAAGCAGATCATGAATCAGCGACCATGACCTCCCGCGGCAAGGGAACGCGATGTGCGGCATAGCGGGCATCTTTCATCGTGACGGTCGGCCCGCCGACGGCCGTGCGGTTGCGGCGATGTCGGCAGCGCTGGTCCATCGCGGGCCGGACGGCGAGAGCACCTGGCTGGACGGCCCCGTCGGCCTCGCCCACCGCCGGCTCGCCATCCGCGATCTCTCCGATGCCGGGCGCCAGCCGATGCTCGATGCCTCGGAACGCATCGTCGTCACCTACAATGGAGAGATCTACAACGATCACGAGTTGCGCAGCGAGCTCGAGCGATCGTTCGGCGTCCGCTTTCGCAGCACCTGCGACACCGAGATCCTCCCTTACGCGTATCTCGCCTGGGGTGAGGCGATGTTCGAACGCCTGGAGGGATTTTTCGCGATCGGCCTGTGGGATCGGCAGGAGCGCCGCCTGATCCTGGCGCGCGACGGCATCGGGATCAAGCCGCTGTATTATTCCGAGAACGGCAGCCGCGTTCTGTTCGCAAGCGAGATCAAGGGACTTACGGCGGGCGGAGACCTCACCGCGCGGATCGATCCCGTGGCCCTGCATACCTATCTCGCCGCAGGCCATCCAGGGACGCAAACGAGCCTGTACCAGGACATCAAGCAGCTCCCGCCCGGCACGATGATCGGATTCACCGAGCGCGAGCGAACCGAGCGACGCTTCTGGCGGCCGGTGCGTGCGCCTGCGATCCGCGACCTCGACGAAGCCGTTGTCCGGCTGCAATCGACGATCGAGACCGTGGTCAAAAGCCAGATGGTGAGCGACGTGCCGCTCGCCGTGCTGCAGAGCGGCGGCATCGACAGTTCGCTGATCAGCCTGACGCTCGGCCGACTCGGCTTGAAGCCGCCGCTGTTCACGGCCGGCTTCACCGAGAAAAGCCATGATGAAACCGCGGTGGCGCAGCAGATCGCCACCGCCGCCGGCCTGTCGCTCAACGTCATCGACGGGGAAGCGGGCGAGGATGCCGAGGCGTCGCTGCGGGCGGTGGTCTATCATTTCGACGGCCAATGCGCCGACACGGGCGCGCTGGGCTTCTATCATCTGGCTGGTGCGGTCCGCCGGCATTCCACGGTGGTTCTGTCCGGCGATGGCGGAGACGAGTTCTTCGCCGGATATGAGACCTATGCCGCGACCATGATGGCGGAGCGCGCGCGCCACGTCGTTCCGCGCGGCCTTGCCGGGCTGACCGGACGCCTCGCCTATGCGTCGGTGCGCGGCAACGAGAAGCGGCTTCCGGCAGCGGCGCAACTCGCCCGCTTCGCACTCGGGTTGGGCGAAGCCGGCAACAGCCCGCATCTGCAATGGCGGCGGCTCGTTCCCCGCTTTCTCGCCGAGAAGATCTATGACCGCGGTATGGCCGATCTTGCATCGACTGACCCGTTCGCGGAATACGCCGAATATTATTCGGAGCCGCATGACAACGTGCTGGATCGGGCGCTGATCGCCGACCAGCGCTTCCATCTGCAAAGCGTCCTCACCAAGGTCGATGCCATGAGCATGGCGCATGGTCTCGAAGTGCGCGTGCCGATCCTCGATCGACGGGTCATGGACCTCGCCGGCAGCCTCGATGTCTCGCTGCTCAATCCCTGGCCCAAGGGCGCACCGAAATATGTGTTGCGCAAACTCGCCGAGCGCCTGGGCATGCCGGGAGAGGCCGCATGGTCGCGCAAGCGCGGCTTCAACGTGCCGATCGCGCAACTGATGCGACGCGGTGGGCTGCGGCCGATCTGCGACCGGGTGCTCGACAGGGAGGCCGACGTTTTTGCGCCCTTCCTGAAACCGGAGGCGATCCGGCTGCTGTGGACTGCGCATCGCGAGGCCAGGAGCGACAATGCGTTCGCGCTGTGGCCGATCCTGACGCTGGGCATCTGGTTGACGGGGCTTGCGACCCCCTCGCCGCGCCGAGCGTAGGGAGCGGGCACATGCCGGACCTGAAGGACCAGACGATCAACGATTTCGGCGAGCAATGGACCGCGTTCCGCGAAAACCCCGCCTATTACGGCTCGGCGGACCTGCTTGCCGATCTGTTCGGTCCGTTGCTTTCCCTCGACGAGGTCAAGGGCAAGCGGATCGCCGATATCGGGAGCGGCACGGGACGCATCGTCAACATGCTGCTCGATGCCGGAGCGGATCGTGTCGTCGCGGTCGAACCCTCCGATGCCATGCTGGTCCTGAAGGACAACACGGCGGCCCGCGCGGAGCGCATCGACTATTTGCAGGCGCCCGGCGACCGCTTGCCGCCCGATCTCGGGCTCGACTATGTGGTTTCGATGGGGGTGCTGCATCACATCCCCGAGCCGGCGCCGGTGGTTCACGCGGCCTATGATGCGTTGCGCCCCGGCGGACGCTGCATCGTCTGGCTCTACGGCTACGAAGGCAACGAGACCTATCTGTCGCTCGCGATCCCGCTGCGCAAGCTCACCGTGCTGCTGCCGCACCGGCTGCTGGTGGTGCTGTCGCATGGTCTGGAATGGGCGCTGACAGCCTATATCGGGCTGTGCCGGATATTGCCGCTACCGATGCGGTCCTACATGCGTTCGGTGCTGGCGAAGTTTCCGCGCAGCGTTCGCCGCTTGACCATCTACGATCAGCTCAATCCCGCCTACGCGAAATACTACACGCGCGCCGAAGCGGAGGCACTGCTGTCGGATGGCGGATTCGGGGATGTTCGGCTCTACCACCGCCACGGCTATAGCTGGACCGTGTCCGGCACCCGGCCCGCATGACGGGCGTCGAGCAGCAGGACCCAGAAGAACATCAGCCCGCTGAAGAGCTGGATGGAATTGTCCTCGGGGGAACTCCCCGTCACGAAGATCAATGAGGGCATCAGGAGACCGACGGTGAGCGCGGCGGCCAGTGCCCTGGCTGGAAGATCGACCAGCAGGATCGCGGCATAGAGCGCGAGCTCGAAGAAGGCATATTCCTTGAGGCGCGGCGAGCTGAGATAGAGCGCAAACATCGCCAGCACCGTGATGCGCATGGCTGCACGGGGGTGATCCATCAGCCAGCGATCCACTCGCGCAGGAAGCGAATCTCCCTCGTGCGCCGGGCGGCTCCCGATCAAGCGCAGGATGGACAGGGCGAACGGCACGAGCACCAGTGCGGTCACGGCGAAGGCATAGGTTGCGAAGATCGCCGGTTTGCTATCGATCAGGCCCACATGCCCCATCAGATCCCGCGCCAGCAGCAGCAGGGACGGATTGCTCTCGAACAGCTCGACGAGGTGCTGGTCCGGAATCTTTCCGGCCACCGCAAGTTGCCAGCTCGCGAACAGATCGGGGTATGCCAGCCGCGATATCAGGATCGGCAAGGCGAAGCTGAACACAGCCATCGCGATCAGCATCAGCTTGCGGCGGCGCGGCAGCGGCAGGAAGTACAGCGCGGCCAGCACGGGAAAGAACACCAGCTTGAACGACATCACGAGGCCGAGCAGCGCGGCGCCAGCGAGGCGCGACGGAAAGCTGCGGTCCTCTGCCGCTCCGGATGCGGGCGGAGAAAGCAGAAGCCTCAGCGCGATCGCGGTCAGCACGCCGCTCAGGATCGCGAAGTTGCCCGACGCCTGGACCCATTCGAAACCGACGAATGCGCCGAGCGCGCAGAGCACCCTGAGCCCAACGTCGCGAGCGCTCGGGCGCGCTCGGCCAAGACCGGGCACGCCAAGACCGGGCAAGCCAAGACCTGGCAAGAGAAGGCCGCAGAGCACGGCCAGCACGGGAAAGATAGTTTTGTAATGAGCGACCAGAATGCCATCCGCGCAAAAGGGACGGAAGGCCTCCAGCGTCACCGGCAGATAGGGGTAAGAGAGCTTGGTGCCCTTCAGGTTCTTGACGAAGTAGGGATCGAGTCCGCCGGCATAGGCATCCACCGCCGCGCAATTGACGCGAGTGTCCCAGCCATATTTCACATCGAGCCCGACGTCGCTGGCGAGATTGCCGATCACCAGAAGCGCGGTCAGTGCGATCAGGCAGGCAAGCCAGAGGTTACGCCTCGAAGCCATGTCGGCCGAGGGCTCCAACCAACGTGCTGTACCGCTGACATCAGACACAATCGGATACCTTGTTTGGCCTGGTTTCTCTCGGCGCCGGCGCGGCGCCTCATCGATCGGCCGCCACAGTGGACAGGAGGCGTTTCCGTTTCATCCCGCCGGACCCGACCTGCCCCGCTCGGCGCCGATCTTTAGGGAGGGATGGTGAATCACTGGTTTCCGGGCCATAGCAGGACCCGCGGTCGGCTCGCGCGGGGGCTTCCCCTCACCAATTCTTGTCCGCCCCTCCTCCGCCTGCCAGCCATCCCGAAACATGGGTTGTGCAACGCAGCATGAGCGATGGATAAAGTCGCTCAATTTCAGAGGTGAGCTTCTTGTCTGACGTCAATGCCGACGATTGGGTGTCCGCGGGACACCGCCCGATGGGATTTCCAGAATTCGTCATCGTGATCGCGTCCATCATGGCGCTGAATCCGCTTGCGATGGACATGATGCTGCCTGCACTGCCCAATATCGGGGCAGCCTTCAACATCCCCGTCGCCAACCATCTCCAGCTGGTGCTGTCGACCTTCCTGATCGGTTTCGGCGCCGGCCAGTTCGTCATGGGTCCCCTGTCGGACCGCTTCGGCCGCCGGCCGGTGCTGCTCGGCGGCATGGCGGTCTATGCGGTGGCGAGCGTGCTGGCGGTCGCGGCACCCTCATTCGAGACGCTGCTGCTGGCGCGCGCGCTGCAGGGGCTCGGCACCTCGGCCACGCGCGTGATCGCGACCTCGATCGTGCGTGACTGCTATGTCGGCCGCCGCATGGCGAGCGTGATGTCGCTTGCCATGATGGTGTTCATCGCGGTGCCCGTGATCGCCCCCTCGTTCGGACAGGCGGTACTGCTGGTGACGGCGTGGCGCGGCATCTTCGTCGTACTGATGCTGTACGGCCTGCTCGCACTCGCCTGGTGCGTGCTGCGGCTGCCGGAAACCCTCCCCGAGTCCGGACGTAGATCGCTGGCGCCCGCCGATGTGCTCTCGGCATTCCGGCAGACCCTGACCAATCGCCAGACCATCGGCTATGCCACGGCCGCCGGCAGCGTCATCGGCGCGCTCTTTGCCTTTGTCTTCTGCGCCCAGCAGGTCTTCACCGGCATCTATCACCTCGGCCATTACTTCCCACTCGCCTTTGCCGCGATTGCAGCCGGCACGGCCGTCGCCGGCTTCCTCAATGCGAGACTGGTCGGGCGGCTCGGCATGCGCGTGATCTCGCATGGCGCGCTGACGCTCTACACAATCGTCGCTGCCGTGATGCTGCTGACGGAAATGCTCGGCATCCTGCCGCTTGCTCTGTTCATGGTGCTCTCGGCTCTGATGATGTTCTCGTTCGGCATGATGGTTGCCAACTTCACGGCGCTCGCGATGGAGCCGCAGGGCCACATCGCCGGGACCGCCTCCTCGCTCTACGGCTCGATCACGACGCTGATCGGAATCGTGGTCGGCATGGCGATCGGACAGAGCTTCGACGGAACGCTATTGCCGTTCTCGATCGGCTTCTTCCTGTCGACGCTCGCTGCGCTCGCGATCGTGCTGGTGGTGGAAAAGGGCCGGCTGTTCAAGCCGTATCATCGTCCCGTCGCTTAAGGAACTTCCCGATCGCCTCGATGTTGTCCTGCAGCAATTCGAGAGGTCACATTCAATGGAACCGGAACACCGGGACGACCACCACGACGTCGAACGGCGGAAGACGGAACGTTCGGAGCCGAGCGCAGAGCAGGCCACGTTGACGACGCCTTTGGCGAGCGAGGGCCTCGAGCAGATCCGCGATAGTCATTGCTGAGCGCGGAGCCTATTCCGAACCGCGCCTGCTGGCGCTGAAATCATCCGCAGCGCTCTTGGGTATCATCCGCATTCCCCGGGGCCGCACGATCAGAGCGACCACCTCCCGCGAGAGACCGGGCCGCCCCCACAGGGTGGCCCGCACGGTGAACTCGCGCCTGACGAAGTGCCCGGTCTGCGAGGACGCCCACGCCATCCACCGCGTGCAAGATTCCTGGTCGCGGAAACACAGCGCGGCCCAGCCGCGGTCGAGCGACGTCTTGCGCGGCAAGCCCAAGGTCTGTTCGTACTCGAAGGGCGCCGCATGACGTGGATGGTCGGGGCTGTAGAACGCGGAGGCGAAGGCCAGCGAACCATCACCACTCACCGCGCTCAGCGGCACGCCGGTCTGCTCCCGCCACTCGCGCGTCAATTCACTAGCCGCCTGGGCGTAAAGATTCCGGCCCTCCTCATACCCGTGATCATTGCGATAGACGGCATGGATCGGCGCGGCGATCAGGACGGCCGCGAGCGCGACGCCGGCCACGATCACGGTGAGGTTGACCGTGTAGAAGCGCTCGATCGGGTAGCTCGTCCCGCAGACCACGAGAACGGTGAAGAGGAACAGTCCCTGCAGCGCCCATAGCGACGGCAGATCGGTGCCCATCACGAGCGACGTCACCACCGGCAGCACGATCGTGCCCATCGTGACGTAGAACAAGAGCCGCAGGCCCGGGCCCATTGCGGCGAAGTCCGCGGGAAACCGCTTCAAGCGCGTTCCTGCGACGAGCACCCAGAACACGGCCGACATGCTCATCGCCGCCGCCAGCCCCAGCAGAAAGTTTCTCGCCTCGCCGAGTGAGGTCGCAGCGTTGCCGCCGGTGTGCGCCAGCGCGTAGGTGAAGGTCGACGCGCCCGTCGTCGCGAGCCAATAGACGTGAGGTGACAGCGCCGCGAGCCCGACGACGACCGAGATCCAGGGCGAAGCGGAGGTGAAATAAGCGCGCCGCGCCGGGTGCGCCAGCGCGGCAAACGCGAAGCTCGTGACGAGAAAGATCGAATAATATTTGCCGACCATCGCCAGCGCCGTCGTGCATCCCATTGCGACCGCCCACAGCGGGGCGCGCGTCTCGAATGCGCGCAGGAAGCACCAGGTCGCCAGCGGCCAGACCGCCAGCAGCACCGAATTGGCATTGAAGCGCTGGGCATGGAATTGATAGACCGGCGTCAGCATCAGGAGCAAAAGCACCAGGATGCGCTTGTGCCCGGTCACGAATTGCCGCGCGATCCGATCAACGAAGATCAGCGCAAGCCCGGCATTGGCCATCGCCATCAATTGCAACGACCAATCGCTGAGCGGAAAGACAGAGGTCCAGCTGGCGGCAATCCAACCGGTCAAGGGCGGATGCTTGTGATAGCCCCAGGCGAAATGCTGCCCCAGCATCCAGGCCTCGAGCGTATCAGGGTGCAGGCCGCCGCCGGCATAGGCGATCGCCAGATAGAGCGTCCAGATCGCGACGAAGCAGCCGATGAGGAGCGGAACGGCCCAGCCCGCCTCGACGCCATCGAGCCAATGCAGGAAAGGCCGCCGCCAACGTGCCGGCGCGCGATCGGACCGTTCGGCCATCGCCTGGAATGCAAAATCGATCGGCACGGGAATCAGGTTGAGGAGGGAAAGTGATGCGTAAGGACGACGCATCTATTTCAAGATTGAAACAAATAGCAATGACTGGAAACTGGAAAGGTTAAAAGCCGCAACGCCTTTTCCGCCGGCGCAAGACCACAAAAGACAACGGCGCCGCTGATGACAGCGGCGCCGCGTGGTGAAGACGACGAAGGCTACGTGAATTCGCCTCCCTTACTCCGACTTGTCGACGTTCCAGAACAGCGGCGTCGCCGGGCCGTCGAGCACGCCGGTCAGCGATTTGCGCCAGCCGCTCGGCAGCAGGTATTGCCCCAGCGGGATGTAGATCACCTGCTCATAGGCTTCCTTCTGGATGTCGGCGGCGATCTTCTTCTGCTCGTCGATCGACGGCGCGCGGACGAACGCGTCCTTGAGCTGCTCGATCTTGGCGCTTTCCGCCCAGCCGAACCAGCCGCCCTTCTTGCCCTGGCCGCCGATCGAGAGATTGGCGATCGGGTTGGAGACGTCGGCCGCGACCCAGTTGGTGAAGAACATGTTCCAGCCACCCTCCTTCGGCGGCTTCTGACTGGCACGGCGGCTCACCACCGTCTGCCAATCGGTCGCTTGCAGATCGACCTTGAAGCCGGCTTCGCGCAGCAGCTGGGCCGCGACGATGGGCTGGGCCTTGAGCGTGGTGACGTCGCCGGGCGCCATCACCACGACCGGGGTGCCGTCATAGCCTGACTCGGCGAGCGCCTTCTTGGCCTCCGCCATGCCATTGCCCTTCACCAGGGTCTCGGCGCCGACCTCGGTCGCGAACGGCGTATCGCAAACGAAGAACGCACCGCAGATCTTCTGGTACTTGGCATTGCCGACCAGCGCGTCGAGAACGTCCTTCTGGTTCATCGCCAGAAGAGCGGCACGTCGCACCTTCACGTTGTCGAACGGCGGATAGAGGAAGTTCATCCGGCCGAGCGTCTGAAAGCCGAACTTGTTCGAGACCTCGATCGTGATCTCCTTGTTTGCCTCCAGCACCGGCAGCATGTCGTAGGGCAGGTTTTCCATGAAGTCGATGTCGCCCGACTGCAGCGCGTTCACGGCGGTCTGCGAGTCCGGCATGGTGATCCATTCGACGCGGTCGACCTTCGCCACCTTGCCGCCGGAGGTCCAGCTCGCCGGCTCCTTGCGCGGCACGTAGTCGGTGTTCTTGACGTAGACGGCCTTCACGCCGGGCTGGAATTCCGATGCCACGAACTTGAAGGGGCCCGAGCCGATCTGCTCGGGGATCTGCTTGTCCGGCGGCGTCTCGGCGAGGCGCTTCGGCATCATGAAGGCGACGCGCGAGGACGGCTTGCCGATGGAATCGAGCACGAGGCCGTAGGGCTCCTTCAGCTTCAGCGTGATGGTCTTGGCGTCGGTCGCCTCGATGCTCGCGGTGAAGTCCAGGAGCTTCTGGCCCATGCCGTCGACCGCGGCCCAGCGCTTCAGCGAGGCGACGCAATCTTCCGCCGTCACCGGCGCACCGTCATGCCACTTCAGGCCGTCGCGCAGCGTGAAGGTGTAGGTGAGCTTGTCGTCGGAGATCTTCCAGTCCGCCATCTGCGGCTGGATCTTGAAGCTCGAATCGGGAGCCACCAGCGTGTCGTAGACCATGTAGCCATGGTCACGCGTGATGTAGGCCGTGGTGAAGATCGGATCGATGATGCGCAGATCCGAATGCATCACCGCCGTAATGGTCTTGCCGGCTGCAAGCACTGGCGAGGCAAGCGCCGTCGAAAGCGCAACGACAGACAGCGCAAGTTTGGAGGCAAACGCGCGAGGCCCCCGGCGCATGAAGTGGAACATAAAAAGTTTCTCCTGACGTGAAACTGTTCAAAGGCAGGTTATTGGTTAAGCATGCGGCTCGTTCCTTGGGCGAACTAACCTCATGCAATGCCTTTATCTTTCGAGACTTGCAGACAGTGCCGAGCGCGTCAATCCGGTTTCGCTGCAAGCCCTGGCGGCGCGGGCACGGGCTCCACAAGGATCGGTTTGGCTCTACAACACTCTCCACTCGTCCTGCCCCGCAGCAATGCAATGCGCATTCCATCTTTCGAAGCTTGAGAGACATTGAGATGAATCCAGCCAATCTTCCTTTCGATTCCGAGGCGATGCTCCAGGGTCTGCGCGGCTGGGTCGAATGCGAAAGCCCGACCTGGGACGCCGGTGCGGTGAATCGCATGCTCGATATCGCAGCGCGGGATATGGCGATCATGGGTGCGACGATCGAGCGCATCGCCGGCCGGCAAGGTTTCGGCGGCGTGATCCGCGCGCGCTTTCCGCATCCGAAACAGGGCGAGCCGGGCATCCTGATCGCCGGCCATATGGATACCGTCCACCCGGTCGGTACCATCGAGAAGCTGAAATGGCGGCGCGAGGGCAACCGGTGCTACGGCCCCGGCATCTACGACATGAAGGGCGGCAACTACCTCTCGCTGGAAGCGATCCGGCAACTGGCGCGTGCATCCTTCACCACGCCGCTGCCGATCACCGTGCTGTTCACGCCGGACGAGGAAGTCGGCACGCCCTCGACGCGCGACATCATCGAGGCGGAAGCCGCGCGCAACAAATATGTGCTGGTGCCCGAGCCCGGCCGTGCCGACAACGGCGTCACCACCGGACGTTACGCCATCGCGCGCTTCAATCTCGAGGCGACGGGCCGGCCGAGCCACGCCGGCGCGACGCTGTCGGCGGGACGCTCGGCGATCCGCGAGATGGCGCGGCAGATTCTCGCCATCGACGCGATGACGACGGAGGACTGCACCTTCTCGGTCGGCGTCGTGCATGGCGGGCAATGGGTCAACTGCGTTGCCACGACCGCCACCGGCGAAGCGCTCTCCATGGCCAAGCGGCAGGCCGATCTCGATCGCGGCGTCGAGCGGATGCTGGCGCTGTCGGGCACGGCCAACGATGTCTCCTTCAAGGTCACGCGCGGGGTGACGCGTCCGGTGTGGGAGCCGGATGCCGGCACCATGGCGTTGTATGAGAAGGCGCGCGGCATCGCCAAGTCGCTTGGCGCCGAACTGCCGCATGCGAGTTCCGGCGGCGGCTCCGACGGCAACTTCACCGGTGCGATGGGAATCCCGACGCTCGACGGCCTGGGCGTGCGCGGAGCCAATGGCCACACGTTAGAGGAGTATATCGAAGTCGAGAGTCTCGTTGAGCGCGGCCGGCTGATGGCCGGGCTGCTTGCGACGTTGGAGTGACCGGATTGGATGAGCGCGCGTGGCGCGCCGCGATATTTCGTCTGGCGGGCACGCTCCGCTGGCCCCCTTGAAGAGGGGTCGCCAAAACAGCTGACCGCACTGCAAAAACTGTGGCCCTGATGGCACGGGAATTGCTGAAATGTTAGGCTGGTGGCAGAACAGGCTATGACCGCTGCCGCCGATTTACTCTAATCTGACGGATCCAACTTGCTCGGATATCTCCTTCGCCGAATCTTCGCCGCCGTGCCCGTGATGGGCGTCGTCGCGCTGTTCGTCTTCCTCCTGCTCCGCCTCACCCCCGGCGATCCCGCCGCGATCCTCGCCGGCGACAATGCAACGCCGGAACGGCTCGAGCGCATCCGCACCTCGCTCGGCCTCAACGAGCCCTTGATCGTGCAGTTCATCACCTGGGTGAACAAGCTGCTGCACGGCGATCTCGGGACCTCGCTGATCTCCAATCTGCCTGTCATGAAGATGATCGGCCAGCGCGTCGAGCCGTCGATCTCGATTGCCCTGTGTACCATCATCCTCGCCGTGATCGTGGCGGTTCCCCTCGGCGTGATCGCCGCGTGGAAGCACGGCACCTGGATCGATCGCTTCGTGATGGGGCTTTCCGTGCTCGGCTTCTCGGTGCCGGTGTTCGTGGTCGGCTACATCCTGATCCAGATCTTCGCGATCGAACTGCGGTGGGTGCCGGTGCAGGGCTTCCGCAGCATCTTTAACGGCTTCGGACCGTTTTTCGAGCGCATGATCCTGCCGACCTGCGCGCTCTCCTTCATCTACATCGCGCTGATCGCGCGCATGACGCGCGCGGCGATGCTCGACGTGCTCGGCGAGGACTATGTGCGCACGGCGCGCGCCAAGGGCATCAACGAGGTCGCCGTGATGATGCGCCACGCGCTGCGCAATGCCGCCGTGCCCGTCATCACCGTGATCGGCACCGGCTTTGCGCTGCTGATCTCCGGCGTCGTCGTCACCGAGAGCGTGTTCAACATTCCCGGCATCGGCCGCCTCACCGTGGATGCGGTGCTGGCGCGCGACTATCCGGTGATCCAGGCGATGATCCTGCTGACGTCGCTGATCTATGTCGTCGTCAACCTTCTCATCGACGTCGCCTACACCCTGCTCGATCCCCGGATCCGGTACTGAGGCAAGGATAAGGACAAACATGTCGGTCGATACCCTTCCCCAGTCCTCCATTCCGATCACGTCGCCGCTGCGGCCGCGCTTCGGCTTCCTCACCTCGACGCCGATCATCGCCACGGCGACAGTCTTGCTCGCACTGATCATCCTGATCTCGATCCTGGCGCCGCTGATCGCGCCGCATGATCCGATCCAGCTCGCGCCGTCGCAACGGCTCAAGCCGTCGTCCGCGCAATTCCTGCTCGGCACCGATGCCTATGGTCGTGACCTGTTGTCGCGCGTCGTCTATGGCGGCCGCATCTCGCTGCTGATCGGTATCGGCTCGGCGATCCTGTCGATCGTCATCGGCCTTGCGATCGGCCTCGTCTCCGGCTTCTTCAAGCTGGTCGATGCCGTGCTGATGCGGGTCATGGACGGCCTGATGGCGATGCCGAGCATCCTGCTCGCGATCGCCGTGGTGTCGCTGTCCGGTGCCAGCCTCTGGACCGTGCTGATCGCGATCACGATCCCCGAGATTCCGCGCGTGGCGCGCCTGGTCCGCTCGGTCGTGCTGTCGGCGCGCGAGGAGCCTTACGTCGAGGCGGCGATCTCGGTCGGCTCGTCCTTGCCGAAGATCATGTGGCGGCATCTGATGCCGAATACGGTGGCGCCGCTGATCGTCCAGGGCACCTATATCTGCGCCAGCGCCATCCTCACCGAGGCGATCCTCTCCTTCCTCGGCGCCGGCATCTCGCCGGAGACGCCGACCTGGGGCAACATCATGGCCGAGGGCCGCCAGTACTTCCAGATCAAGCCGTCGCTGATCTTCTGGCCGGGCCTTCTGCTCTCGATCGCCATCCTCAGCATCAATCTGATCGGCGACGCCGCCCGCGACGCACTCGATCCGCGCATGAAGCAGCGGGAAGGCAAGTGATTTGTCTCGCCGGCCCTGCCCCTTATTCCGTCATTGCGAGCGAAGCCAAGCAATCCAGTCTGCATCCGCGGAAGGACTTCTGGATTGCTTCGTCGCTTCGCTCCTCGCAATGACGATGGAGTGACCTGATGACCAACACCGTCCTCGACATCAACAACCTCGTCGTCTCCGTCGGCAAGAAGCCGGGCGGCCCAAAGATCATCGACGGCATCTCGATCCAGGTCCGCGAGCGCGAGACGCTGTGCCTCGTTGGCGAAAGCGGCTCGGGCAAGTCGGTGACCTCGCTGACCACGATGGGCCTCTTGCCGAAGGGCACGCTGGTTCCGACCGCCGGCAGCATCAAGCTGGTCGGCGAAGAGCTGCTCACCGCGACCGACCGCCGCTTGCGCCAGCTCCGCGCCACGCAGATGGCGATGATCTTCCAGGAACCGATGACCGCGCTCAATCCGGTGGTGCCGGTCGGCCGGCAGATCGACGAGGTGCTGCGCGCGCATACCAATCTCGACGCCAGGGCCCGGAAGAAGCGCATCCTCGACATGATGGAACAGGTCCACCTGCCCCAGGTCGAGCGCATCTTCGCCTCCTACCCGCACCGCCTTTCCGGCGGCCAGCGCCAGCGCATCATGATCGCGATGGCGCTGGTGCTGGAGCCGAAGCTCTTGATCGCGGACGAGCCGACGACCGCGCTCGACGTCACCACGCAGAAGCAAATCCTGTCCCTGATCCGCGAGCTCCAGCGCGATCACGGCACGGCCGTGCTGTTCATCACCCACGACATGGGCGTGGTCGCCGAGATCGCCGACCGCGTCGCGGTGATGCGGCAGGGCCGGCTGGTCGAAACCGGCCCGCTCGAGACCGTGCTGCGCAATCCGACCATGGAATACACCCGCAACCTGCTCTCGGCGGTGCCGAGCCTGGTGCCGCGGCCGCCGCGCGAGGAGAGCCGCGAGCCGGTGGTGCTGGAGGCCAACGACCTCAGCAAGGTCTATAAAGAGCGCGCCTTCTTCGGCAAAGGCCGCGAGGTCGTCGCCGCCGACAAGGTGACGCTGACGCTGCGCAAGGGCCGCACGCTCGGCATCGTCGGCGAAAGCGGCTCCGGCAAGTCGACCGTGGCGCGCTGCATCGTCCGCCTGATCGATCCGACCTCCGGCGGCGTGCGCCTCGCCGGCCGCGAGATCGCCGGCATCTCGCGTCGCCTGCTGCAGCCGCACCGGCAAAAGATCCAGATCGTGTTCCAGGATCCCTATCGCTCGCTCAACCCGCGCGTCACCGTCGGCGAGAGTATTGCGGAGGGCCCGATCAATTACGGCGTCGCGCATGCCGATGCGATGAAACGTGCCCGCGAGCTGCTCGAGCTCGTCGGCCTGCCCGCTGACGCGGTATCGCGCTATCCGCACCAGTTCTCCGGCGGCCAGCGCCAGCGCATCGCCATTGCGCGCGCGCTCGCGCTCGATCCGGACGTGCTGGTCGCAGATGAGGCCGTCTCCGCGCTCGACGTCTCGGTGCAGGCGCAGGTGCTGGAACTCTTCGACGAGATCCAGAAGCGTCTCGGCATCGCGATCCTGTTCATCACCCACGATCTGCGTGTCGCAGCGCAGATCTGCGACGAGGTCGTGGTGATGCAGCACGGCCGCGTCGTCGAGCAAGGCCCGGCTGCCGAGGTGCTGACGCATCCGAAGGAGGCCTACACCAGGGCTCTGCTGGACGCCGCTCCGGGGCGCGACTGGGATTTTGCGAACTTCCGGCCGGTGGCAGAGGGCGTGGCGGCCACGGCGTAGCGACACTCACCGCTGTCATTCCGGGGCATCGCGAAGCGATGAGCTACGGTGCGCAATTGCGCACCTGAGAATCCATCGCGCCTCAGAGTCTGTCGGATGGATTCCGGGCTCGCGCCCAAGCGGGCGCGCCCCGGAAGGACGGCGGAGCACCATTCCCAAAACAGCTTGACCCTATGCGCGGCGCGAGTGCGTCCCACCTTGCTCTCGCCGCAGGGCCAAGGCTAACGTCGCGCCCTCTTGATTGATTGGACTGAACTGAATGACACGCATCGCCGTCGGCGGCTTCCTGCACGAGACCAACACCTTCGCTCCCACCAAGGCGACCTTCGCCGACTTCCAGCATGGCGGCGGCTGGCCGGCGATGACTGAAGGCGCCGACGTGCTGAAGGTGATGCGGCGCATCAATGTCGGCCTTGCCGGCTTCGTCGACAGCGCCGAGGCCAACGGTTGGGAACTTGTTCCGACGATCGCCTGCGGCGCGAGCCCGTCGGCGCACGTCACCAGGGACGCCTTCGAGCGCATCGTGAAGGTGATGGTCGACGGCATCAAAGCTGCCGGCCCGCTCGATGCGGTCTATCTCGACCTGCACGGCGCGATGGTGACCGAGCATCTCGACGACGGCGAAGGCGAGATACTGGCGCGCGTGCGCCGCGTCATCGGCAACGATGTTCCGCTGGTTACCAGCCTCGACCTGCACGCCAACGTCACGCCCGAAATGATCGCGCATGCCGACGCGCTGATCGCCTACCGCACCTACCCCCATGTCGACATGGCCGAGACCGGCCGCGCCTCTGCGCGACATCTCGCGCTGCTGCTCAAGTCCAAGCAGCGCTTTGCCAAATCGTTCCGGCAATTGCCGTTCCTGATCCCGATCAGCTGGCAATGCACCAACGACCAGCCGACCAAAGGCATCTACGAACAGCTCGCCGCGCTGGAGAGCGATGCGGTTCCGACGCTGTCTTTCGCGCCGGGCTTTCCCGCCGCCGATTTCCGCGATTGCGGCCCCAGCGTGTTCGCCTATGGCAGGACGCAAGCGGATGCCGACCGCGCCGCCGACGCGATCGTGAAGCTGATCGAAAGCCACGAGGACGATTTCGACGGCAAGATCTGGTCGCCCGACGAGGGCGTGCGCCACGCCATGGAACTTTCAAAGAGCGCGAGCAAGCCGATCATCATCGCCGACACCCAGGACAATCCCGGCGCCGGCGGCGATTCCGACACCACAGGCATGCTGCGCGCGCTGGTGCGCAACAGAGCGAGCGCCGCGACTGGCGCGATCTACGATCCCGTCTCGGCCAAGGCCGCGCATGATGCCGGCGTCGGTGCCACCGTGACGCTGTCGCTCGGCGGCAAGTCAGGCATCCCCGGCGACGAGCCCTATCGCGAGACCTTCGTGGTCGAAAAGCTGTCCGACGGCCGCTTCATCGCGCCGGGCCCTTACTATGGCGGCCGCGAGATGGAGATGGGTCCCTCGGCAGCCTTGCGCATCGGCGACGTCCGCGTCGTCGTCTCCTCGCACAAGGCGCAGCTCGCCGACCAGGCGATGTACCGCTATGTCGGCATCGAGCCGACCGAACAGAAGATTCTGGTCAACAAGAGCTCGGTGCACTTCCGCGCCGATTTCGAGCCGATCGCGGAAAAGCTGATGATCTGCGCCGCGCCCGGCGCGATGCCGGCCGACACCGCCACCCTGCCCTGGACGCGTTTGCGGCCGGGCATTCGCATCAAGCCGAACGGCCCCGTTTTCTCGCCTCCCTCAAGCTAACTGGACAGAACCCATGCCCACGATCGACCGCATCGACGGTTACGCCGACGAGCTCACCGCCATCCGCCGCGACCTGCACGCCCATCCCGAGATCGGATTCGAGGAAGTGCGCACCTCCGGCATCGTCGCCGACAAGCTGAAGAGCTGGGGCATCGAGGTGCATCGCGGTCTCGGCGGCACCGGCGTGATCGGCGTGATCAAGGGCAAGGGTTCGGGCAACAAGCGCATTGGCCTCCGCGCCGACATGGACGCGCTGCCGATGGAAGAGAACACCAATCTGAAGTGGAGCTCGAAAATCCCCGGCCGCTTCCACGGCTGCGGTCATGACGGCCACACCACCATGCTGCTCGGCACCGCGCGCTACCTCGCCGAGACCAAGAACTTCGACGGCACCGTGCACCTGATCTTCCAGCCGGCCGAGGAAGGCCTCGGCGGCGCCCGCGCGATGATCAAGGACGGGCTGTTCGAAAAATTCCCCTGCGACGAGCTGTACGGCCTGCACAACGCTCCCGACCTCAACCACGGCGAGATCGCGATCCTGCCGGGCCCGGCGATGGCCAGCGCCGACTTCTTCGACCTGCGCATCACCGGCTATGGCGCGCATGGCGCGATGCCCGAGCGCTCCAAGGACGCGGTGATTATCGCGACCACGCTGGCGCAGGCGATCCAGACCATCGTCAGCCGCAACGTCGAGCCGCTGCAGGCCGCGGTGGTGTCGATCACCCAGATCCACGCGGGCTCCGCCTACAACGTCATTCCCGGCGACGCGCATCTTTGCGGCACCATCCGCACCTTTTCGAAGGAAGTTCGCACCCTGGTCAGCGAACGCATCCGCACCATCTGCGCAGGCATCGCAAGCGCCTACCAGTGTGTGATCGACGTCGACATCCGCGACACCTTCGGCGTGCTGGTCAACCAGGTCGAGCAGTCCAAGGTGGTCGAGGACGTCGCGCGCACCATCGTCGACCCCGCCAACGTGATCACCCGCGCCCAGCCCAAGATGGGCAGCGAGGATTTCGCCGACATGCTGGAGACCATTCCCGGCGCCTATTTCTGGGTCGGCCATGATGGCAACGTGCCCGTGCACAATCCCGGCTTCGTGCTCGACGACAAGATCCTGCCGATCGGCGCCAGCATGTTCGCCCGGATCATCGAAACGCGCATGCCGGTGGGCTAGCGATGCATAAGAAGAGCGTCGAAGATGCCGTCACCTCGCTGCACGATCTGTCCGCGGTCGATCTGATCGCGGGCTATCGCGCCAAGCAGTTCTCGCCGAGCGAGGTGCTGGAGGATTTGCTCACGCATGTCGCTGCGTGGGAGCCGCATCTGAAGGCGCTCTATGCGTTCGATCCCGACGGCGCACGCGAGGCCGCCAAGGCCTCGACCGCGCGCTGGACCGGCGGCGAGCCGTCCGGCGCGCTCGACGGCGTGCCGGTCACGGTGAAGGACAACATCGCGACCAAGGGCGTGCCGGTGCCGCTGGGCGCTGCCAGCGTCAAGCTCGTGCCGGCCGAGAAGGATGCCCCGCCCGCCGCGCGCCTGCGCGAGGCCGGCGCGGTCATCTTCGCCAAGACCACCATGCCCGATTACGGCATGCTGTCGTCCGGACTCTCCAGTTTCCACGCACTCGCGCGCAATCCTTGGGATCTCTCGAAGAATCCCGGCGGCTCCAGCGCGGGCGCAGGCGCTGCGGCCGCGGCCGGCTACGGTCCGCTGCATCTCGGCACCGATATCGGCGGCTCGGTCCGCCTGCCCGCGGGCTGGTGCGGCCTCGTCGGATTGAAGCCGAGCTTCGGCCGCGTGCCGATCGACCCCACCTATGTCGGCCGCGTCGCCGGTCCGATGACCCGCACAGTCGACGATTGCGCGCTGATGATGAGCGTGATCGCAAAGCCCGACCGGCGCGACGGCATGAGCCTGCCCGCCGAGCCGCTGAACTGGAAGGGAGCAGAGAAGTCTCCGCGCAAACTCCGCATCGGGTTGATGCTTGATCCCGGCTGCGGCCTGGCGCTGCAGAAACCAGTGCGCGAGGTCGCGGTGAAGGCGGCGAAAGCGTTCGAATCCGCGGGCAGCGTCGTGACCGAGGTCGACGGCATCCTCACCCGCGAGATGCTCGACGGCCTCGACAACTTTTGGCGCGCGCGGATGTGGGATGATCTGGCCAGGTTGACGCCGGCCGAGCAGGCGAAGGTGCTGCCTTATATCTTCAAATGGGGCGCATCCGGCGCAAAGCTGTCGGGCGTGGATGTCATCCGCGGCTTCAACCAGACCATGGCAATCCGCGCGGCGGCGTCGAAGCTGTTCTGCGAGCTCGATTACGTGATCTCCCCGACCGCACCGAACGTGAACTATCCGGCGGACTGGGCCTCGCCGACCAACGACCCCATGAAACCGTTCGAGCACATCGCCTATACCGTGCCATGGAATATGTCGGAGAACCCTGCCATCTCGATCAACGGCGGCTTCGACGCCAAGGGTTTTCCCATCGGCGTGCAGATCGTCGGCCGCCGCTTCGACGACATCGGCGTGCTCGGCATGGCCAAGGCTTTTGAGGGCCTACGCGGGCCGCAACGACCCTGGCCGAAGCCGCCGGCTAACTAATCGCACCGTCGTCATTCCGGGTTGCGCCCTCTTGGCGCAAGCCCGGAATCCATTCATCGGCACTACTGATGCCGAGAGATGGATTCCGGGCTCGCGCTTCGCGCGCCCCGGAATGACGTGGTAGAGAGACCGATAAAGAAACAAGGAAGGAAACCGCCATGGCGTATGAGACGATCAAATACGAGGTCGCCGAGCAGATTCTCACCATCACGCTGAATCGGCCCGACAAGCTCAACGCCTTCAACGCGCAGATGCAAGGAGAGCTGATCGACGCGTTCGACGCCGCCGACAAGGACGACAACGTCCGCGCCATTATCGTCACCGGCGCCGGCCGCGGTTTTTGCGCGGGCGCGGATCTGTCGTCCGGCGCCGACACGTTCGACCGCGACGCGCGGCGCGGCCCCGTCAAACGTTTCGCCGACGGCAAGGTGGACTACAGCGATCCGCAGGTGCGCGACGGCGGCGGCCAGGTGACCTTGCGCATCTTCAAGTGCCTCAAGCCCGTCATCGCCGCAGTGAACGGCCCTGCGGTCGGTATCGGCGTCACCATGCAGCTCGCGATGGACATCCGCATCGCTTCGGATGCCGCGCGGTTCGGCTTCGTGTTCTCCCAGCGCGGCATCGTGCCGGAGGCGGCCTCGAGCTGGTTCCTGCCGCGCATCGTCGGCATCTCGCAGGCGCTGGAATGGTGCTATTCGGGCCGCGTCTTCCCGGCGCAGGAGGCACTGGCGGGTCGTCTCGTCAGCAAGGTCGTCGCCCCTGACGATCTCCTGCCGACCGCCCGCGCGCTCGCCAAGGAATTCGCGGCGAAGACCGCACCGGTGTCGGTCGCGCTGATCCGCCAGATGATGTGGCGCATGATGGGCGCCGACGATCCCATGGAAGCCCACAAGGTCGACAGCCGCGGCATCTACGCCCGCGGCCGCTCCGACGACGTCAAGGAAGGCGTGGTGTCGTTCCTGGAAAAGCGCCCCGCGCAGTTCAAGAACAAGGTGTCCAGCGATATGCCGGACTATTTCCCGTGGTGGACGGAACGGGAGTACAAGTGACGCTCTCGTAGGGTGGGCAAAGCGAAGCGTGCCCACGCACTTTTCGCCATCGAGAGAGATGGTGGGCACGGCGCAAGAGCGCCTTTGCCCACCCTACGGCACTTTCACTCCATCATCAGCGCCACACGCCCGATTGCCTTGCGGTCCATCAAGAGCCGCATTGCCTTCGCGTAACCTTCCAGCGGCAGGCGATGCGAAACGTTGGGGCGCAGCTTGCCCTCCTCCGCCCATTGCAGCAGCGCCTTCAGGCGCGCCTCTCCCAGCGCAGGGTTCTTTCGTACCGCCTCGCCAGCGCGCACGCCGAGCACGCTGGCGCCCTTGATCAGCAGGAGGTTGGTCTTGGCCGAGCCGATGCCGCCGGTGAAGCCGATCACCAGCAGCCGCGCGCCCCAGGCGATGCAGCGCATCGAGTCTTCAAAAACCTGACCGCCGACGGGATCGAACACGACGTCCGCGCCGCGACCGTCGGTGATGCGTTTAACGGCGTCGCGAAACGGCTCGCGGTCATAGCGGACGAGATGATCGGCGCCGCGGGCCTTGGCGATGGCGAGCTTCTCGTCGCTGGACGCCGTCGCGATCACGGTCGCGCCCAGCATCTTGCCGATCTCGACGGCCGCCAGTCCCGTGCCGCCGCCGGCGCCATGCACCAGCAGCACCTCTCCCGGCTCGATCCGGCCGCGATCGATCAGCGCATGATAGGCCGTGCCATGGCCGGCAA
Source organism: Bradyrhizobium genomosp. III (assembly GCF_000261705.1). Taxonomy (NCBI): domain Bacteria; kingdom Pseudomonadati; phylum Pseudomonadota; class Alphaproteobacteria; order Hyphomicrobiales; family Nitrobacteraceae; genus Bradyrhizobium; species Bradyrhizobium genomosp. III. The sequence goes on from NZ_AJQF01000351.1 coordinate 63,646, forward strand.
GATAAGTCGCAGCCTCGGCGTAGTCGAACGTCGACGGCTTAAGGGTGAGCTGCGACGGCGCGACGATGGCTTCGTCGGTGAATGCGCCGTGCCGCATCTTCACGATGACCTTGTCGCCAACAGAAACGCCCTTCGCCTCCGCACCCAATTCGGTCACGTCACCGGCAGCTTCCATGCCGGGCGTGAACGGCAGCTCCGGCTTGAGCTGATATTGGCCGGCGGCCATCAGCACATCAGGAAAATTCAGCCCGGCCGCGCGAATCGCGACCCGCACCTCGCCCGGCTTTAGGGCGCGCGACGGAAACTCTTCCAGCCGCAAGGTTTCGGGCTCGCCGAGCGAGTGGCAGACGACGGCGCGCACCATCAGGCCGCACTCGCCTTGCTGCGCTTGAGCGCCTCGCGGATCAGCGGCAGCCGGTCATTGCCGAAATACATGTCGGTCTTGTTGACGAAAATCGTCGGCGAGCCGAAGCCGCCGCGCGCGACGACCTCTTCCGTATTCGCCTTGAGCTGATCCTTGATCGCTTGCTCGGCGATGCCGGCGAAGAATTTCGGCTCGTCGATGCCGACCTTCCTGCAGATCTCGGCGAGCACGGAGTCCTGCGAGATATCCTTGTCCTCGCCCCAATAGGCATCGAACACGGCGGTCGCGAACGGCACCATGTCCGCGGCCAGCCAGATGCAGCCGCGCATCGCCTTGACGCTGTTCACCGGAAACACCGTCGGGGGCATCTTGATCGCAAGGCCAGCCGACCGCGACCAGTCCTGAAGATCCTTCTTCATGTAGCGCGCCTTCAGCGGCACCGGCGTCTCGCGCTGCGCGTAGACGCTCGGATTGACCGTGTTGAAGATGCCGCCGACCAGGATCGGCCGCCAGACGATCTCGACGCCCAGCTCCTTGGCGAGCGGCCGGATGTTGTGGAAGGCGAGATAGGTCCAGGGGCTGGAGCAGTCGAAGAAGAATTCGATCATGGCGTTTCCTTTGCTCTCGTCATTTCGGGGCGCGCCCTCTTGGGCGCGAGCCCGGAAACCATTCGCTCCTGGCTCTGCGGCCCGATGGATTCTCGGGTGCGCAATTGCGCACCATAGCTCGCGACTTCGTCGCGCCCCGGAATGACGGCGTGGCCGTCACTTCCTTCCCAACACTTCCTTAGCCCTTTGGCCGAACATGATCTTGCGTGATTCCTCGTCGAACGGCTCTTTCACGAATTTTCCGATCGCAAGCCCCGCCTGCACCTGCGGCCTGGCGCGGACCTCGGCATACCAGCGTTTGACGTTCGGATAGTGGTCGAGCGTAAAGCCCTGCGCCTTGTGGGTCATGGTCCAGGGGAAGCAGGCGATGTCGGCAATGGAATAGTCGCCGGCGACATATGCGCCGGTCTTCTCCAGCTGCCGATCGAGCACGCCGTAGAGCCGGGCCGCCTCGTCGCGGTAGCGCTCGATCGCATAGGGGATCTTCTCCGCCGCATAGAGCGCAAAATGCCCGTGCTGGCCGAGCATCGGCCCGAGGCCGGCCATCTGCCACATCACCCATTGAATTGTGGCGGAACGCCCGCGCAAGTCGGCGGCCAGGAAGCGGCCGGTCTTTTCCGCGAGATAAATCAGAATTGCGCCGGTCTCGAACACCGGGAACGGGCTGCCACCGTCGGCGGGTGCGTGATCGACGATCGCGGGGATGCGGTTGTTCGGGGAGATCGCCAGAAACTCGGGACTGAACTGCTCGCCGGCGCGGATGTCGACGGGCTTCACCGTATAGGGAAGTCCGAGCTCTTCCAGCATGATCGAGATTTTCCAGCCGTTCGGCGTCGGCGCGTAATGGAGATCGATCATGACCTTTCCCTCGGCATCCTTTGGCCTTCCCTGTCGATGCCGCCAGCTAAAATAACGACTTTTGTTGTTCTGTACCTCGACGTTAGGACATGGCAGGAAGGGGCGCAACACAACCTGCCGGGAGGGCCGCCATGCTGTTTCCAACCACGATCGCCGGCTCCCTGCCGAAGCCGGAATGGCTTGCCGAACCCAATATGCTCTGGGCGCCCTGGAAGTCACAGGGCGAGGAGTTGCTCCGCGCCAAGCGCGACGCGACATTGATCTGGCTGAAGATCCAGGAGGACGCCGGAATCGACATCCTCACCGAGGGCGAGCAGGCCCGCCAGCATTTCGTGCACGGTTTTCTGGAGAAGATCGACGGCATCGATTTCGCGCACAAGGTCGAGATGGGCATCCGCAAGGACCGCTACAAGGCGATGGTGCCGCAGGTGGTCGCCCCGCTCCGGCTCAAGGGCCGCGTCCATGCCTTCGAGGCGCGCGCGGCGCGCACGCACACGAAGAGGAAGCTGAAGTTCACCCTGCCCGGCCCGATGACCATCATCGACACCATTGCCGACCGCTACTATGGCGATCGCGTCAAGATGGCGTTTGCCTTTGCCGAGTTGCTCAACGAGGAGGCCCGGGCGCTGCAGGCCGACGGCGTCGATCTCGTGCAGTTCGACGAGCCCGCCTTCAATGTCTACATGGACGAGGTCAACGATTGGGGCATCAAGGCGCTGGAGCGCGCCGCGCAGGGCCTCACCTGCGCCACCGCCGTGCACATCTGCTACGGCTACGGCATCAAGGCCAACACCGACTGGAAGGAAACGTTAGCCAGCCAATGGCGGCAGTATGAGCAGATCTTTCCGGCGATCGACGCCAGCCCGATCCAGCAGGTCGCGATCGAATGCCGCAATTCGAAAGTGCCGCTCGATCTGCTGGCGCTGCTCAAGAACAAGATCGTGCAGGCCGGCGTGATCGACGTTGCGAGCGACACGGTGGAGACTGCGGAGGATGTCGTGAAGGTGATCGACGCGGTGTCGAAATTCGTGCCCAAGAGCAACATCATCGCCACCACCAATTGCGGCATGGCCCCGATGCGGCGCGAGATCGCCGAAGCCAAGCTGATGGCGCTCGGCGCCGGTGCCGCGCTGGCGCGCGAGAAGCTCGGGTGACGGCTGGGATCCGCAGGCCGCCCTGCTAGTCCAGCGCGGTCGGATGCAGCGCCGGTTGATATCCAGCGTTCAGCGCACGCAGCGTGGACGGGGGCGTCAGCAGCATTGGGCTCTCCAGCTCGCGCTCGGCGGGGGCATAGCCGGCTGGCGACCATAACAGCGCCCTTCCCTGCACCACCAGAAAGCTCTCCTCGCCCCGTTGAACCATCGCGCCGTCGGGCAATTCTGCGAGCGGCACCGGCACTGCGTGCAGGCGCTTGCGGCCATGATCCAGACGCTCGAGGTGGAGCTGGGCGTCCATCGCCTTCGCACTCACCTTGCTCACGCCATTACCCCTCTCCCACGCCGCGCGAAAGCGGTTGGCATCCTCGCGCCGGCAGAAGAAGCAGGGCCGGTGACCTGCGGCAAAGGCGGTGGCCTCGTCGAGAAAGAACAGCTCGGTCCAGCTCCGCCGCGCCATCACCGGCCGGCGCCAGCCGCGGAATTCGCACAGGCATGTGATCCAGGCCGGCGACGACCAGCGCTTCTTCAGGAGCGTCTTCGTCGCGGGATCGTGGATGATGCCGCGATTGCCGGTGAACGTGCCGCGATGCGGGGTGGCGATGATGTCGCCGAGCGGTGTGACGCGGTTTTGGAGCGGGCGAGTGGCGAATGGGGAATTGCGAATTGGGGATTCACTACTCGCCATTCGCCCCCCGCCATTCCCACTTGGTCACGCCGCGCCGTCGCGGAGCGGCGGGTGGTAGGACAGCGCGGTGTCCCAGGGGAAGAAGATCCAGGTATCCTGCGAGACTTCCGTGATGAAAGTGTCGACCAGCGGGCGGCCCTTCGGCTTGGCGTAGACGGTGGCGAAATGCGCGTCGGGCAGCATCTCGCGCACCAGCTTGCCGGTCTTGCCGGTGTCGACGAGATCGTCGACGATCAACAACCCCTTGCCAGTGCCACCACCAAGCTTCATGGCCTGTTCCGAAATACCCTTGAGAACCTGGAGGTCCCCCTGCTTGTCGTGGTCGTAGCTGGCGACGCAGACCGTATCGATGATGCGCACGCCGAGCTCGCGCGCCACGATCGCGGCCGGCACCAGGCCGCCGCGGGTGATCGCGATCACGGCGTGGAACGGGCCGACCTCGTTGAGCCGCCAGGTCAGCGCCCGACAGTCGCGGTGGAACTGGTCCCACGAGACCGGGAAGGCCCTGCCCGCCCGCTCCTGCGCACTCAGTTCCGGTGCTTCACCTGCCATTGTCGTCTCCTGCTTCGCCTGCCGGCAAATTCCCTGCTAACGAGTGATGTTCAATCCTGCCAGCATTTCCTTCACCGCGCTCATGGCTGCCGCGAGCTTGTCAGCATCGCGCGAGCGCACCACGAGGTTCGTATTCGGCTTCTGCTCTTCGTCCATGAAGGGGTAGCTGCCGATGATGGTGTCGGGATGGGCGGCGGCGATCGCGCGCAAGGGGCTGCCGATGTCGCCTTCCCGCGCATTGGCGCGGACCGATTCGGAGAGCATGCGCACGCCCGATTTCAGCTTGGGCGAGACGATGTCCATCATCGCCTGCATGATCGAGGGCACGCCGGCCATCACGATGACATTGCCGATCTTGAAGCCGGGCGCGAGGATGGTCGCGCTCTGGATCAGCTCGGCACCGTCGGGGATGCGGGCCATGCGCAACCGGGCCTCGTTGAGATCCTGCTCGCTCCAGCGCTCCTTGAAACGGGCGACCACCTCCGGATGGTGGTCGATGCCGACTCCGAACGCCTTGGCGACGCTGTCGGCGGTGATGTCGTCATGGGTCGGCCCGATGCCACCGGTGGTGAAGACGTAGGTGTAGCGATGCCGCAGTGCATCCAAGGCAGCGATGATATCGGACTCGTCATCGGAGACGACCCGGACCTCCTTCAGGTCGATGCCGATATTGGTCAGGTATTCGGCGATGAAGCCGATATTCTTGTCCTTGGTCCGGCCGGACAGGATTTCGTCCCCAATGACCAGAATGCCCGCCGTGACGATCTCGCTCATAACTTAAGTCCCTCACCTGTGGCGCCGACTTTGCCGAGGTAACGCGTTGAAGTCACGCGGTTTTGCTGTCGAAATAAGCAGTCCTCAGCCATTTTTTCAGGCAAGCCGCCGGCCATCCCCGACAAATGCTGCCAGTCCATGCTTATCGCGCTGGCCCGGCCCTTGCTACCACATGAAAGTCATGCACTCTTGCCGCATGGTCAGGACGTTGCGGCTTCACCAGGGCCTGGCGACCTGTCCATTGGCGCAACGCCTTGCGGAGAACAGTCGGCATCTATGGCAGTCGCGTTTGATGAAATGAATATTCCGGGCGGGGACCTTCGCCCCGCCTACCAGGAGCTGGCGCGCTGGCTCAAGGAGACGCCTCCCGAGGCGCTTGAATATCGCCGCCAGGAGGCCGAGCTGCTGTTCCGCCGCATCGGCATCACCTTCGCGGTCTATGGAGAGGCCGAATCCACCGAGCGCCTGATCCCCTTCGACGTGATCCCGCGGATCATGTCGGGCAAGGAATGGGCACTGCTGGAGAAGGGCCTGAAGCAGCGCGTGCGCGCGCTCAACATGTTCCTGCGCGACATCTATCATGGCCGCGACATCCTGCGCGCCGAGATCGTGCCCGACGATCTGATCTTCCAGAACCCGGTGTTCCGGCCCGAGATGAACGGCCAGCAGGTGCCGCACGACGTCTATGTGCACATCGCCGGCATCGACATCGTCCGGGTCGATGCCAACGACTTCATCGTGCTGGAGGACAATGCGCGCACGCCGTCCGGCGTGTCCTACATGCTGGAAAACCGCGAGATCATGATGCGGTTGTTTCCGGATCTGTTCGCCCGCCACAAGGTGGCGCCGGTCGAGCGCTATCCGGACGAGCTGCTCTCGGCGCTCCGCTCCGTCGCGCCGCTCAGCGCCTCGGGCGAGCCGACGGTCGCCCTGCTCACCCCCGGCGTCTACAACTCGGCCTATTACGAGCACTCATTCCTCGCCGACAAGCTCGGCATCGAGCTGGTCGAGGGCCGCGATCTCATCGTCAAGAACAACGAAGTGTTCATGCGGACGACCGAGGGCGTGAAGCGGGTCGACGTGATCTATCGCCGCGTCGACGACGACTTCCTCGATCCCCTCACCTTCCGTCCCGATTCCGCGCTCGGCGTGCCCGGGCTGATGTCGGCCTATGCGGCCGGCAACATCACGCTCGCCAACGCCGTCGGCACCGGGATTGCCGACGACAAGGCGATCTACTCCTACATGCCGGACATCGTGAAATTCTATCTCGGCGAGGAGCCGATCCTGAAGAACGTGCCGACCTGGCGCTGCCGCGAGCCGAAGGACCTCGCCTATGTGCTGGATCATTTGAGCGAGCTCGTCGTCAAGGAGGTGCACGGCTCCGGCGGCTACGGCATGCTGATCGGGCCCGCCGCGACGAAGGCGACGATCGAAGCGTTCCGCGAGAAGCTCAAGCGCGAGCCCGAAGGTTTCATCGCGCAGCCGACGCTGGCGCTCTCGACCTGCCCGACTTGCACCGCAAGCGGCCTCGCCCCGCGCCACGTCGATTTGCGCCCCTTCGTGCTCACCGGCAGCAAGAGCACGACCATCGTGCCGGGCGGCCTGACACGCGTCGCGCTGAAGGAAGGCTCCCTGGTGGTGAATTCGAGCCAGGGCGGCGGCACCAAAGACACCTGGATCCTGGACGAGTAGTCAGATGCTGTCGCGTACCGCCGAAAACCTCTACTGGCTCGCCCGCTACGTCGAACGGGCCGAGTATCTCGCGCGCACCATCGATGCGACGCTGCGCGTCACCGCGCTTCCCGCCGCCTATATTGGCAAGACCAATGAATGGGACTCGGCGCTGCTCACCGCCGGCGTCGCTGCCAGCTTCTATCAGACCTACGAGGAAGCCAACGAGCACAACGTCGTCGACTACCTCTCGTTCTCCGTGGACAACCCATCCTCGATCAGGAACTGCATCGAGGCGGCGCGGCTGAACTCGCGCTCGGTCCGCACCGCGCTGACCAGCGAGATGTGGGACACCATCAACTCGGCCTGGATCGAGCTTCAGGCGGTCTGGAGCAAGGGCACCTCGACGCGCGAGGACCTCGCAAAATTCCTGCGCTTCGTGCAGGAGACCTCGCTGCGCTTCGACGGCTCGGCGTACCGGACCATGCTGCGCAACGACGCCTACTGGTTTTCGCGGATGGGCGTGCATCTGGAGCGCGCCGACAACACCGCGCGCATTCTCGACGTGAAGTATCACGTGCTGCTGCCCGAGGAGGAGCATGTCGGCGGCCCGCTCGATTTCTATCAGTGGAGCTCGATCCTGCGCTCGGTCTCGGCGCTGACGGCCTATCACTGGGTCTATCGCGAGACGCTGAAGCCGTGGCTGATCGCGGACCTGCTCATCCTCAACGACACGCTGCCGCGCTCGCTGGCCAGCTGCTACGGCAATCTCGTGCGCAACCTCGACCAGATCGGTGTCGCCTATGGCCGCCAGGGCCCGGCCCAGCGCCACGCCCGCGGCATCCGCAACCGGCTGGAACACAGCAATATGAACGACATTTTCCAGCATGGCGTGCATGAATTCATTCAGGAATTCATCACCGACAATTCCAGGCTGGGCGAAATCATCACGAAGCAGTATTTGATCTGATGTCACCCGGCTGACGACATGGGATACCGTCATGGCCGGGCTTGTCCCGGCCATCCACGTTCTTGCTTTCGCGCGACGAGGAAGAAAGTGGATCCCCGGGACAAGCCCGGGCACGACGAGCTTCTTTGCGGCGACAGTCGGGCCTAACCACTAACGACACGGTCCACCATGCGCCTGCGAATCCTGCACACCACGACCTATCGCTACGAGCCGGCGGCCACCAGCGTGATCCAGATCCTGCGCATGACGCCCGGCAGCCATGACGGGCAGTATGTGGCGGAATGGCAGATCGACGTCTCCACCGACACCAAGCTCGACACCCACGAGGACGCCTTCGGCAACGTCACCCATGTGCTGTCCTGCGGGCCTGTCGGCGACATCAAGATCACCGCAGAAGGCCTGATCGAGACCCACGACACCGGCGGCGTGCTGCGCGGGACCGACGAGCGTTTTCCGGCCGGCATGTTCTTGCGCGCCACCGATCTCACCTCGGTCAATCCGGCGATGATGGCGGTTGCGCGCCAGTTGCGCAGCGAGGCCGAGAGCGACACGCTCGGCTTCCTGCATACGCTGATGACCGAGATCGGCGATCACATGACCTTCGACGAGGACCCGACCAACAGCGGAACCTCGGCGGCGGAGGCGTTCACGCTCAAGCGCGGGGTCTGCCAGGACTACGCGCACATCTTCATTGCCTGCGCCCGCACCGGCGGCGTACCGGCGCGCTTCGTCTCCGGCCACTTCCTGCGCTCGGACGGCACGGTGCATCAGGACGCCGGCCATGCCTGGGCTGAAGCCTACGTTCCCGATCTCGGCTGGGTCGGATTCGATCCCGCCAACAGCATCTGCGCCACCGACGCCCATGTCCGCGTCGCGATCGGCCTCGACTATCTCGGCGCAGCCCCGGTGCGTGGCACCCGCTATGGCGGCGGCGCTGAGACGCTGGCCGTGGCCGTGAAGGTCGAGCAGGCCGGCCGCGGCGGGCCGTCGCAATCGCAATCCCAACGGCAGAGCTAGGCGCAGCCGTCCGAAGCATGGGTCGTGCTACACTCGCGGGGATCGAAGCTGCCCCCCGCGAGGTACCAATGGCCACTGTAAAGCTGCTTTCGGACGATGAACTCTCCACCGAAGCGCGCGCCGTCTTCGACGATATCCGCAAGGTGCGGAAGTCGGACTTCGTCAACAATTTCTGGCGCGCGTTGGCGCATGATCCGAAGACGCTGCGCAGGACGTGGGAGAGCATCAAGGAGGTGATGGCTCCCGGCGCACTCGATCCCAAGGTCAAGGAAATGCTTTATGTCGCGGTTTCCATCGCGCATGGCTGCAGCTACTGCATCCATTCGCACACCGCCGCTGCACGGGCCAAGGGCATGACGGAGGCCGAATATGCCGAGATGCTCGCCATCGTCGGCATGGCCGCGGAGACCAACCGGCTGGTCACGGCACTCGGCGTGCCGGTTGACGAGGCGTTTCTCGTGGATGCGGCGGATTGAGTGACAGAGCTAGCTGCCGCTCCCGGAATGACGACCTTCCCATGGGAATCGGGGGTTGGACCGGCCTCCGAAATTGGCTAGTAATTCCGCGCAAACGCGTTCGGGGACTGGAAATGACCTATTGTTGCGGAATCCTGGTTCGGGACGGTCTGGTGATGATCGCCGACACCCGCACCAATGCCGGCCTCGACAACGTCTCGACCTTCCGCAAGCTGCACATCTTCTCGAAGCCCGGCGAGCGCATCATGGCGATCGCCAGCGCCGGCAACCTCGCCATCAGCCAGTCGGTGCTGTCCACGCTGACCGAAGGCCTGGAGGACCCCAACACGGGTGAGGTCGAGACGCTGATGAACGCGCCGACCATGTTCCAGGCCGCCCAGCGCATCGGCCGGGCGATCCGCGCCGTGCACGCCACCGAAGGTCCCGCGCTGAGATCCGAGGACGTCTCGTTCGACGTCTCGTTCCTGTTCGGCGGCCAGATCAAGGGCTCGCGCATGCGCCTGTTCATGATCTACACCGCCGGCAATTTCATCGAGTGCACCACCGATACGCCGTACTTGCAGATCGGCGAGCACAAATACGGCAAGCCCGTGCTCGACCGCGCCATGCATTACGACGTCGAGCTGTACGAGGCGCTGAAGACCGGCCTGATCTCGATGGATTCGACCATGCGCTCCAATCTCGGCGTCGGCCTGCCGATCGACGTGCTGGTGGTGCGCGCCGGAGCCTGCGAGGCCGATCTCAACCATCGCATCGAGGCGGGCGAGCCCTATTTCCACGATCTGCGCTCGCGCTGGTCGGCGGCGCTGCGCGCGGCGCACCAGAACATTCCGCGGCCGCCCTACAAGAACGAAAAAGAACCCAAAACCTGACAGCATGAGAAAAGGCAGGAAACAATGAGCGAAGCAAAGAAGATCGCAGTGGTGACGGGCGCCGGCACCGGTGTCGGGCGCGCCGCGTCGCTGGCATTGATGAACACCGGCTTCACCGTGGTGCTGGTCGGCCGCCGGCTCGACATGCTCGAGGAGACGGCAAAGCTCGGCCCCGCCGGCAAAAGCCTGTGCGTCACCGCCGACATGACCAAGCCTGATTCGATCGCGGCACTGTTTGACAAGGTGAAGGCGACCTACGGCCGCCTCGACGTGCTCTTCAACAATGCCGGCATGGGTGCCCCCGCCGTCAACTTCGAGGATCTCGGCCTCGAGCAGTGGCAGGCGGTGGTGAACACCAACCTCACCGGGCCGTTCCTGTGTACCCAGCACGCCTTCCGCATCATGAAGGATCAGACCCCGCGCGGCGGCCGCATCATCAACAACGGCTCGATCTCGGCGCACGCGCCGCGCCCGTTCTCGGCGGCCTACACCTCGACCAAGCACGCCATCACCGGCCTGACCAAGGCCAGCAATCTCGACGGCCGCATGTACGACATCGCCGTCGGCCAGGTCGACATCGGCAACGCCGCGACCCCGATGACCGATCGCATGGTCAACGGCCCCGGCGTGCTGCAGCCTGACGGCACCACCAAGCACGAGCCGCGCATGGATGCGAAAGCGGTCGGCGATGCCGTGGCCTACATGGCCGGCCTGCCGCTCGATGCCAACGTGCTGACCATGACGGTGATGGCGACCAAGATGCCGTTCGTGGGGCGGGGCTGAACTCAAAATTGCGAAAACAACCCCATGCACAGTAGGGATCTCTTTGATTCCTCTGTGCTTTGTCCGAGACTTTCGGGGGGCATCCAGTCCCATGCCCCGGACGCGGCGCGGCATGCAATGACGCGCCGCTGAGCCGGGGCCCATGCCTCCGCGATCTCGTGCTTGGCCTCCTGGGTCCCGGCTCAGCGGCGCGTCACTTCGTTCCGCACCGCGTCCGGGACACGAGACATTCCCCTACTCCAAACTCTCCACCTGCCGCAGGCTCGGAAACAGCTTCATCCACAAAAGCGCCACCGCAACGGTGGCAACGCCGCCGAGCACGGCGGCCGGCATGGCGCCGAGCAGTGCGGCGGCCACTCCGCTTTCGAACTGGCCGAGCTGGTTCGAGGCGTTGATGAAGAGGAAGTTCACCGCGCCGACCCGGCCGCGCATCTCGTCGGGCGTGGACAGCTGCACCAGCGAGAAGCGGATCACGACGCTGATCGTGTCGGCAGCACCGAGCACGGCGAGCGCGAGCACCGACAGCCACATCCAGGAGGACAGCGCGAATACGATGGTGGCGAGGCCGAACACGATCACGGCCTGGAACATGCGCAGGCCCACGTGCCTCGAGATGGCGTGACGTGCCAGCACCATGGTCATCAGGAGCGCACCGACCGCCGGCGCGGCACGGAGCACGCCGAGCCCGACCGGACCGGTCTGCAGGATGTCGCGGGCATAGATCGGCAGCAGCGCGGTGACGCCGCCGAACAGCACCGCGAACAGGTCCAGCGAGATGGTGCCAAGGATCGCCGGATTGCTGCGAATGAAGCGAACGCCGGCAAAGATGTTGTCCGAGTCCATCCCCTGCTTCGCGATCGCCTGCGGACGCGGCCGGATGAAGCCGGTCAGGATCATGCCGAAGATCCAGAACAGCACCATCATGGCATAGGCAAGATGCGGGGCGACCGCATAGGCGAAGCCGCCGAGCGCCGGGCCGGTGATGGTCGCGACCTGCGCCGCCCCGCTGGAGACTGCGGTGGCGCGCTGAAGCGAGCCCTGCGGCGCGATCAGCGGCAGCAGCGCCGCCGTGGTCGGGCTCTCGAACGCGCCGGCAATGCCGAGCACGAAGGTCGCGATGAAGATCTGGACTTCGCCGACCGCGCCGAGATAGGTGATGATTGCGAGATAGAGCGCGGTCGCCGCTTCAACGAGCTGGCAGAGCTGGACCACCCGCTTGCGCTCATAGCGGTCGGCGGCGTGGCCGGCGACGAACACCAGGAGCGCGGTGGGCAGGAACTGCACGAGGCCGACCATGCCGAGGTCGAAGGCCGAGCCGGTGAGATCGTAGATCTGCCAGCCGATCGCGACCGCCGCGATCTGGCTGGAAAAGCGCGACAGGTTGCGCGAGAGCAGGAAGAACAGGAACGCGCGGTGGGCGAGGAGCGCGCGGGCGCTGACCGGCGGATGTCCGGAATTTAGCTGCTCTGGCATCGCCTTTTGGGTCACCCTCGGACCGCTCTCCCCCTCACTGTCGAAGGCCCCCGCGTGGCCGAGGTGGCCCCGCTTGTCAACAGTGGGCCGCTTCTAGCGGCTCCCGGCATTGCCTTTGCAGCGCCGGCCCGGCCATAATCATTGAGGGTTTGGGGACATCATGCTGCGTTTGCAATCGGCACTCGGCATTTTCGCATTGCTGTTGATCGCCTTCGCATTGGCGGAGAATCGGCGCGCCGTGTCGCTGCGGCAGGCGGCGATCGGCCTCGTCGCCACCTTCGTCACCGCGATCGTGCTCCTGAAGCTGCCGGTCGTCGCGCACGCCTTCGGCGCCATCAACGATGCGGTCGGCGCGATCTCCGCGGCCTCGCGCGCCGGCTCCGCCTTCGTGTTCGGCTATGTCGGCGGCGGCGCCCTGCCCTTCGACCTCAAGGTGCCTGGCGCCGATTTCATCCTGGCGTTCCAGGCGCTGCCGATCGTGCTGGTCATGAGCGTGCTGACGACGCTGCTGTTCTATTGGCGCGTGCTGCCGCCGATCGTGCGCGGCATGGCCTGGCTGCTGGAGCGGACGCTCGGCGTCGGCGGCGCGGTGGGCCTCTCGACCGCCGCCAATATCTTTCTCGGCATGGTCGAGGCGCCGCTGTTCGTGCGGCCGTATCTGAAGCAGATGACTCGCAGCGAATTGTTCCTGGTGATGACCGGCGGCATGGCGGGCATCGCCGGCACCGTGCTGGTGCTCTATGCGACGCTCCTTGCTCCTCTCATTCCCGACGCGGCCGCGCACTTCGTCATCGCCTCCGTGCTGGGCGCGCCGGCCGCGATCCTCGTCAGCCTGATCATGGTGCCTGAAACCTCCAACACGCGTACCGGCGGCACGCTCGAAGATCCGGAGATGGAAGTCTCCAGCACGATGGATGCGATCGTGAAAGGCACCAGCGCGGGGATCGAGCTGCTGATCAACATCGTCGCCATGCTGCTGGTGCTGGTGGCGCTGGTCTATCTCGTCAACGCCATGCTCGGCCTGCTGCCGAATGTTGGCGGCGCCGCGATCTCGTTGCAGCGCCTGCTCGGTCTCGTGATGGCGCCGGTGTGCTGGCTGATGGGGCTGCCATGGGATCAGGCGGTGACGGCCGGTAGCCTGATGGGCACCAAGACCGTGCTCAACGAATTGATCGCCTATGTCGACTTTGCGAAGCTGCCGGGCGATGCGCTCGACCCGCGCTCGCGACTGATCATGCTCTACGCGATGTGCGGCTTCGCTAACTTCGCCAGCCTCGGCATCATGATCGGCGGCTTGGGCGTGATGGCGCCGGAGCGGCGCGAGGAGATCAACGCGCTGGGATTGAAGTCGATCGTATCAGGAACGCTGACGACGTGCTTGATGGGGGCGGTGGTGGGGGTCATCACGTGACCCGTGGTGATGCCGTAGCCTGGTCAACTGCACAATTTCGACTTCTGCAAGATGCGGCGCACCTCGGCCAGCTTGGCACGGCAGGGCTCGACCGCCATGGCCTTCGCCTCGCTCGTTCGTCCCTGCGCCCACAGCAACACCGCCATCAAGCCCTGTGCCCCGGAGCGCACCGGCCCACCCGCCACATCTGAAGCGGCGAGCGACAGGGCGGTTCGCGCCTCCGTCTCGGCGGCACTGAGGTTGGCTTGTTCCAGGAAGAAGACCGCACGGAACACGTGGGCCCGCGCGTCTTTTGGGTAGCGGGTGACGAGATCGAACGACCGGCTGACCATCTCGTCAGCCTTCGCCGGCACTTCCGACGCGCGGATATAGTGCACGGCATCGGCCATGTAGGACGAATAATGAACGGCGGCGAAGCCGGCTCAGATCAGAGATCCGAGGGATGCTGCAAGCAACGTCATGCCGGCGCTCCGCGGCAGGCTGTCATAGGACCAGAAGGCGAGCCACGGCGTGATCGCAAGCGCGGCACCGGCCACCGCACCGCCTGCATGGGCATAATAGTTGACATTGCCCGAGGCGCCGAATGCCAGCGGCAGCAGTGCGGGAACACCGAAGAAGAGCGACGTCTTCAGTCTCGATATGGTTTGATCGGCGTCCGCTTCGGGCTCGAAGCTCGCGACGAACAGCGCGGCGATGAGCCCGGTGATGGCGCCGGACGCGCCCACGCCCACCGTGCCGGGGCCATTGCCCAGCAGAGAGCCGACCTCGCCCGCCACTGCACTGGCGACGAAGATCAGCGCAAACCAGCCACGGCCGATCAGAGACTCCAGCCTGACGCCGACGATGAACAACCCAATGCAGTTGCTGACGAGGTGCCACCCGCTGCCGTGCAGCAGCGGCGCAAGGCCAATCCTCCACCACTCTCCTCGTCCGACAACGAGATCGTAGCCCGACGCGCCCTGGGCGATCAGCGAGCGGACGTCGAGGTCACCATCCCGCGCAACGTCGATGGCCAGGCTGCGTTGCAGAGCGAAGATCAAAAGCAGACCGAAAATCAGGCCAATGGTGAGGAAAGGGATATCGGCCAGAAGCCTGTTATCGCCAAAAAGCGTCCCTTCGCTCGGCAAGGGCCGAGCGGGGTCGCGCACGATCTCCCGCACGGTCGGCGCGGCGACGGGTTGAAACGACGCTCTTGACGGCGGCGCCGTAACGCCGCGTCGGCCAAAAGTGTTGGTCGCCATGAAAGCACTCCCGCGTTTTCACATCCTTGAGTTGCCGCGAGAGGTATTTTCGATTGGTTAGCGCCCGCCCTGCAGGTCAGCTGAAACCATCCGACTGGTAATTGCCCGGTTTCCCAGATCGCGTGCTTTTTAGCGATCGTGACGAGAACGCTGACGACGTGCTTGATGGCGGTGTGGGGGCTGGAGTCGCGACGGTCCTGCAGCCCGGATGGAATGCAGCGCAATCCGGGCTACGTACCCATCACAGCAATGACGTAGGAGAGAGATCGGCCTACGCCTTCAATTCCACCGTCCTGAACTCCGCCGGCAGGATCACCTCCAGCAGTTCGACGTCATCCGAATAATCCAGGATCATGTGCTTGATCTTCGGCGGCTGGGTCCAGGCGCTGCCTTCTTTCATCAACGTCTCGCCCTGCCCGTCCATATAAGTCTTCACCCAGCCCTTGAGCACGTAGACCATCTGGAAGTCGACGTCGTGAAAATGCAGCTTTGACACCTCAGCCGGATCGCAAGGACCTTGCAGCCGGATCACGTGCGCTTGCGCGAGGCCATGGCTAGCGTCGGCGATGCCGAGGTCGCGGTATTTCGCGTAAGCGCGCAGGCCATCGGCCTTGAAGTCTTCCTCGCGGTGATGGCTGATCGCGATGCGCTGCCTGGGACGTGCGGGCTTCTTCGATACGGCAGTGCGAGCCTTTGCCTTCACCGCCTTGCGTGCCGAGGATCGCGCCGCCGCTTTGGCGCCGCTCCGCTTCTTCACTGCGGTCTTCGTTGCGGGTCTTGATGCCTTTTGCTTGGCCATTGTCTGCCTCCCTGATCTGAGCGCGCCCGCCGGACGGGTACAACCCGAGCACAGATTATCCAGTCTTGGATGAGGCGGCAATTGCCGGGCGCAAGGCTAGCGGCTCAATGACCCGATCGGTCGTAGCTTGTCCCAAGCTGTCGTGGCGAACGGCCGTCGTCTCGTATTCGTTCTCCCGCTGAATTAATCTCGAAGAGAGATTCTGGGGGATTAAAGCCATGGGCAACAGCGTAGGTCAGCGTGCATTTCAAAATGCCCGGCTTCAGAAACGGCAAAAAGCCGAAGTGCTGCCGTTGCTCGGGCATGCGCTCCAGCTACACAAGATGGGGCTTCTCGCCGAGGCCCAGGCTGCCTATCGGCAACTCCTGCAGCTCGCGCCCAACCAATTCATGGCGCTGCACATGCTCGGTGCTTTGGAGTCCGACGCCAAGAATTTTCAGCAAGCCGAAATCCTGCTGAGCCGGGCGGTCGCCGTGGATCCGCAATCTGCCGATGCTCATATGAGGCTGGGCGTCGCGCTCAACGGGCTGCGCCGTCACGACGAGGCCTGCGCGAGCTATCGAAAGGCCCTCGCCTTGCGGCCCAACCACGCCGCAACCCTCTCCAATCTCGGTAACGCGAGCGTGGCCCTCGATCTTCACGAGGAGGCGCTTCACAGCTACGACAAGGCGATCGCACTCGACGCAAGCCTTGCCGAAGCCCACAACGGCCGGGGTTGGGCGCTGTGCCGTCAACGCAATTATGACGAGGCCGTCGCAAGCTTGAACCGCGCGCTGTCGATCAAGCCCGACTATGCCGCGGCGCTGGCGAACCGTGCCACGGCTTTACGGGAACTTCAGCGATTTGACGAAGCGCTGGCAGACGGCAATCAGGCAATTGCGCTGGCACCCGACGACGCGAATGGGTGGCTCGCGCGGGCCAGTGTCCTGCTCCAGATCCAGCAAATTGCCCACGCATCCCACGACTGCCAGCAGGCGCTGGCGATCGATCCCGATTCCATTCAAGCTCACCTGGTGCTGGGTCTTTGCCTCGCCGGACTTGGCCGGGTCGACGAAGCCCTCGCCAGTTTCGACAGAGCCCTCGACATCCAGCCTGACCTGCAGAGCGCGATCTCCAACAAGATATTCACGCTCGATTTTGCGGGGGACGCCACCGTTGAACGGCATCAGCAGGCGCGTCAGGTGTGGTGGGAGCGTGTCGGCGCGAAAATCGCTTCAGGCGCGGCGGGCCCGCATGACAACAACCGCGATCCGGACCGCCGTCTGGTGCTCGGCTATGTCTCGTCGGATTTCAACGCGCATTCGGCTGCGTTGATTTTCAAGCCGGTGCTCCAACACCATGACCGGGCACAGTTCGAGGTCGTGTGCTACGCTTGTTCGTCGAAAGTGGATGCGACGACCGGTGAATTTCAGGGGATCGCCGATCGCTGGCGCGACGCCTCGCAATGGACCGAAGATCGCCTCACCGCCGAGATCCGCGCCGACGGCATCGACATCCTGATCGATCTGTCCGGCCATACCAGAGGCAACCGCCTCGGCGTGTTTGCGCGCAAGCCTGCACCGATCCAGGTGCACGGCTGGGGTCACGGCACTGGCACCGGGCTGCCGACGATCGATTATCTGTTCTCGGACCCGGTCGCGATTCCCTTCGAGGTTCGGCATCTGTTTGCGGAGACCGTTGTCGACCTGCCGTGCTTCGTGACGCTGGCCTCGCTGCCGACCGAGATTCCGCGGGCACCTACGCCGGCGATCTCGAACGGCTTCGTCACCTTCGGCGTCTTCAACCGCATCAGCAAGATTTCGGACGAGGCGGCGCAAGTCTGGTCCAGGATTCTCGAGCGGGTGCCGGGCTCGCGACTGCTGATCAAGGATGTTGCGCTGGACGACCAGCTGGTCCGCGAAAATTTGCTGGCGCGGTTCGAGGCTTGCGGATTGCCGGCCGAACGCGTCGATCTGCTCGGCGCCACCTTGCGAAGCGAACATCTGGCATCGTTCAATCGCGTCGATATCTGCCTCGACCCGTTCCCGCAGAACGGCGGCGTCAGCACGTGGGAAGCCTTGCAGATGGGCGTGCCGGTGGTGGCGAAGCTCGGCAACAGCCTGCCCAGCCGTGCTGCCGGCTCCATCCTCACCGCTCTCGGCTTGCCGGACTGGGTCACGGACAGCCATGAGGCGTATATCGAAATCGCAACGAGCCGAGGTTCTGAGATCAGCGAGCTCGACAGGTTGCGCCGCGAGCTGCCCGACAAGATCCGGGCCGCAGCCGCCAGCAACCCCGTCTCATACGGGCGAGCGGTCGACGAGGCCTATCGCGCGATGTGGAGACGCTATTGCTGCGAGGGCGCCTGATCGCCCCTCAGGCGATCCCGGGAATAGTGCGTTCGTCCGACGAGCTGCAAGGGAGATATCGGTAGGGTTGGCAAAACGACTGGTCCGCCATAGCTCGAAGAGCGACGGCGGAAGCGTGCCTACCTTCCGCGCGCGATCATGGAGAGATGGTGGGCACGGCGCTTAAGCGCCTTGGCCCACCCTACGAGACCGATATTCGTCTCAATGCAGCCGGAACACGCCATCCACGGCGCGCAGCTCGGCCGGCTTGATCAGCTTGGAGTGCGCGACGGTGACCGAATGGAGGGGACCGTCCAGCTTTTCCTGCCAGAAGGCCAGGAAATCCTTCAGCGCCGGGAATTTCGGAAACATGTCGTAGTTCTGCCAGACGTAGGTCTGGAGCAGCGAGGGATGATCCGGCATCCGGTAGAGGATTTGTGCCGTCGTCAGCCCGTAACCTAAAAGCTGTTTCCGAAAGTCCTCGGAAACGCCCCCACTCCGCACGCCCATGCCAACCTCCTTTGCAGGAGCGCATTCAAGGGGCGGCCTGGTCGGTGTGCGCCTTACGAGCCACCCGGTACTGATGCGCTCACATGAGAGAAATGTGACGCAAACTGACAACCCATCTCAAGCCCAAAAGTTTAACAAGCTGTTGAAATTCAATGCGTTAGCAGCAGATGGATCACCGTGCTAATACGGCTCGGCCTCGGTTAACGATGGAAAAGAGATTCTGGCAGTCCGCGCTTCCGGGTGCTGATTTTTCTGCTAGAAGCCCTTGCTCCCGCAAAATTCCTGTCCTATTTCAGCCTCGCCTGTGCTAGCACTCGCGGGCACAGATTGCTAACAGACGAAAATCATCAACTCGTGCAAATGCTTAGGAGAGCTGCATGAAATTCCGTCCGCTTCACGACCGCGTCGTGGTCAAGCGCATCGACGCAGAAGAGAAGACCGCCGGCGGCATCATCATCCCCGACACTGCCAAGGAAAAGCCCTCCCAGGGCGAAGTCGTCGCCGTCGGCCCCGGTGGCCGCGACGAAGCCGGCAAGCTGATCCCGATCGACCTCAAGGTCGGCGACCGCGTGCTGTTCGGCAAGTGGTCCGGCACTGAAGTCAAGATCGACGGCGTCGATCTCTTGATCATGAAGGAAAGCGACATCATGGGCGTCCTCGACGTCCCCGCTTCCAAGAAGAAGGCGGCCTAAGAGCCCCTCTCTCCCTCCAGTCAACCTCAAGGAAAATTCCAGATGGCAGCCAAAGAAGTCAAATTCTCGGTTGAAGCGCGCGACAAGATGCTGCGCGGCGTCGACATCCTCGCCAACGCGGTAAAGGTCACGCTCGGTCCGAAGGGCCGCAACGTCGTGCTCGACAAGTCGTTCGGCGCTCCCCGCATCACCAAGGACGGCGTCACCGTCGCCAAGGAGATCGAGCTCGAGGACAAGTTCGAGAACATGGGCGCCCAGATGGTGCGCGAAGTCGCCTCCAAGTCCGCTGACGCGGCCGGCGACGGCACCACCACCGCCACCGTGCTGGCCCAGGCGATCGTGCGCGAAGGCGCCAAGTCGGTTGCCGCCGGCATGAACCCGATGGACCTCAAGCGCGGTATCGACCTCGCGGTCGAGGCCGTCGTTGCAGACCTCCAGAAGAACTCCAAGAAGGTCACCTCGAACGACGAGATCGCCCAGGTCGGCACCATCTCGGCCAACGGCGACCAGGAGATCGGCAAGTTCCTCTCCGACGCCATGAAGA